>JBFYLF010000020.1:0-17964 GCA_041305505.1 Methanothrix sp.
TTCTTCCAGTGCAAGGAAACCTGATGACCGTACAGCGCGAGAGAGCCATCCTTATCCCGTCCTCTCTCACCATGGAGAGCAGGGATAGGCGTGAGAGCACGCTAAAGGTTGGCCAGATCGCCCGGGCAGCAGCAGTCTTCCGCTATAACCGCATCGTGATCTACAGAGATCCCGAGCACAATGACACGCGGTTCATAGAGATGGTATTGCGGTATATGGACACACCGCAGTACCTGCGGCGCATGCTTTTCCCCCGTCGGGAGGAGCTTCGCCACGTCGGACTTCTGCCGCCGCTCAGAACGGCTCATCATCCATTGAACTCAAAATCAGAATCGCTCAAGATAGGCGAGTTTCGCGTCGGAGCAGTCGTTGAAAGCGTCGGATCTGATGGCGGCGTCTGGGTGGAAATCGGAGTCGATCGCCCAATTCCCCTCCGCACCACTGGGGTGTTCGAGATGGGGCAGCGCCTAAATGTCAGAATCTTTTCGCAGGAACCGCTCGCCGCTGAGCCTGTGGACCAAAAGGACATCCCCATGTACTGGGGGTATGAAACAGAGGCGGCCGAGAGCCTGGAGAAAGCCATCCAGCCCCGGCAGGAGTCCCTGGTCATACTTACCTCCAGGAATGGAGCCGCGGCAACGCCGGAAGTTCTCCAGAATCTGGGCCCATTGGGCAGAAAGCGCAACCTTGCGGTAGTATTCGGCTCACCCGCACGAGGGCTTGATGCGTTCTTGAGTGCGAAAGCTATTGGAAGGTATGAAATGATCAACACCATTCCGCATCAAGGAACAGAGACGGTCCGGCTAGAGGAGGCAGTCTTCTCGAGCCTCGCCCTGCTTAACCTGATGCCTATGGAGGACTAAATGGCAACAATACACCGACCTAGAAGAGGTTCGCTGTCCTACAGCCCCCGCAAGAGGGCCAAGAGCGAGGTCCCCAGAATCAGAAGCTGGCCCGAGGAGGACAAGGCCAGGATAGCGGGCTTCGCCGGCTACAAGGCTGGCATGACCCATGTCATGATGATAGATGACAGGCCGCATAGCCTCACCGAGGGCATGGAGATCTCCATGCCTGTAACCGTTCTGGAGGTTCCACCCATGAACGTGGTGGCTGTGCGCGCCTACGAGAACTACAACGGCGGCCTGCGTCCTGCAGGCGAGGCCTGGGCAGAAAACCTCAGCCCCGATCTCGCGAGGGCAATGACAGTCCCCAAGAAGACCCGTGGGACATCGGCAGGTGACCTGGAGGCTCTTGGAGAGGACATCGTGGACGTCAGAGTTCTCGTCCACACCAACCCCACTCTCGTCTCCGGCATCCCCAAGAAGGTCCCGGAGATCATGGAGATGCCAATCAACGGCGGCTCTATGATCGACAGGCTCAAGCTCGCCCAGTCTATGCTGGGCCATACGATCCCGGTATCAAGCGTCTTCGATCTTGGAGACTTAATTGACGCCTCCGCCGTGACCAAGGGCAAGGGCCTGCAAGGTCCCGTCCGCCGCTGGGGAATTGCGGTCGCCAAGAGAAAGCACGCCCGCACCGGCAAGCTCAGACACGTTGGCAACCTGGGCCCCTGGAACCCCTCCCATGTCAGCTGGCGCGTTCCACAATTAGGCCAGATGGGCTACCACCAGAGAACCGAGTACAACAAGAGGCTCATGCTCATAGGAACAGACGGCTCAAAGATCACACCCGAGGGAGGTTTCCCAGGCTACGGCGTCGTCAGAAATCAGTACATCCTGATCAAGGGCAGCGTTCCCGGCCCCATAAAGAGGCTGGTTCGCATGAGACACGCCATCAGACCGGGCAAGAACTTCGTGAAAGCTCCCGAGCTGCTCTATGTGAGCCAGGAATCCAAGCAGGGGGTCTAGGGCAATGAAGGCAAATATCATCGATATATCAGGAAACGCAAGCGGCGAGATAGAGCTTCCCCCCGTATTCGAGGAGGAGTACAGGCCTGACATCATCAAACGGGCCGTCCTGGCCGCTCAGGCCAACAGACTTCAGGCTTACGGCCCTCACTTCTATGCCGGCATGAACACCTCAGCCCAGTCCTGGGGTCCGGGCCACGGAGTCTCCAGGGTTCTCCGGCTCAAGAACGGCCGGAAGGCAGCAGGCGTTCCAATGGCAGTGGGAGGCCGCAGATCTCATGCGCCCCAGCCGAATGCCGATTATTCCGAAAAAGTCAACAAGAAGGAGAGGAGAAAGGCCATCCGCTCCGCAATAGCTGCGACGGCATCTTCGGGCCTTGTCGAGGCCAGAGGCCACAAGTTCTCAAGAGAGCTTCCAGTCGTCGCCAAGAACGAGCTCGAATCCCTGGCAAAGACCTCCGAAGTCATCGCATTCCTCAAGGCCGCAGGCCTCTGGGATGACGTTATGAGGGCGAAGATGGGCCGGAACATCCGGGCCGGCAAGGGCAAGTTGCGGGGAAGGAAATACAAGGGCAGAAAGAGCCTCCTAATAGTCGCCGGAACAGACTCGGGCCTCGGCAAAGCAGCCAGGAACCTTCCGGGCGTTGACTTTGTGACGGTCGAGAGGCTGAACGCAGAGCTGCTGGCCCCTGGAACCAGAGCAGGACGGCTTACGATCTGGACCGAGTCGTCCCTCGATAAGCTTTCCAAGAGAAGCCAGGAGGCAGTACAATGATCATCAAGAGCCCCTATGTCACAGAAAAGGTCACCGGCATGATCGACTCCAATGATACCCTGGAGTTTCTTGTGAACATTAGATCGACCAAGCCGGAGATCAAGAAAGCCCTGGAAGAGCTCTATGATATCGAGGTCCTGACCGTTCGGACCATGATAACCTCTCGGGGAGACAAGAAGGCCATAGTCAAGCTGGCCAAAGAGGGCAGTGCAAACGAGCTGGCCACAAGGCTGGGCCTGCTGTAGGTGGGTTACAATTATGGGACATCGAATCATATCTCAGAACCGAGGTGCAGGAGGTCCTACTTACAGGGCCCCCTCTCACAGGTACCGGGCTGATATCAAGAACCTCAAGCCCGATCACGATGCTACAGTCAAGGGCACAGTCCAGGAGATCATGCGTGACCCGGCCAGAACCGCTCCCGTAGCGCTTGTGGCCCTGGACAACGGCGAGATGAGATACATCCTGGTTCCCGAGGGAATGTATGTGGGCCAGGAGATCGCTTGCGGCATATCCGCGCCTATCGAGCTGGGAAACACCCTGCCGCTCGCTGAAATACCAGAGGGCATACCGATCTGCAACGTCGAATCCCAGCCGGGCCACGGCGGCCAGTTCGCCCGAGCCTCGGGCGTCTGCGCCATTCTCGTAGCCCATGACGTGGGCCAGACTGTAGTGCAACTGCCCAGCGGCGAGATGAAATGGCTCTCGCCCAAATGCCTGGCCACCATAGGAGTTGTGGCCGGCGGGGGCCGTCTGGACAAGCCCCTGGTCAAAGCAGGCAAGAGCTTCTTCAAGTTCCGGTCCAAGGCCAAGAAGTGGCCCATAGTCAGAGGCGTGGCCATGAACGCCGTCGACCATCCCTTCGGCGGCGGCGGTCGGCAGCACCCAGGAAGGCCAAAGACCGTGAGCAGGAACACGCCACCCGGACGAAAGGTCGGCTCAATAGCCGCAAGGAAGACCGGCAAGCGCTAGGTGATGGTTTTGGCTAAAAAAGCAGGATCCAAGCTTCCCAAGAGGAAGGAAGAATTCTTGTATCGGGGCCGGAAGGTTGCCGACCTCGCCAAGTTGAGCATAGAGGAGCTTGCCGGGCTCTTACCAGCGCGGCAGCGCAGATCGATCAAGAGGGGGCTGATGAAGGAGAACAAGATTCTTCTCTCCGGCCTCAAGAGCAAGGACTCGGTCCGAACCCACATCAGGAACATGGTCATACTGCCTGATATGGTGGGCAAGAACTTAGAGATCTATAACGGCAAGAGCTTCGAGAAGGTAGAGGTTATGCCCGAGATGATAGGGCACTACTTCGGCGAGTTCGCTCTCACGCGCTCTCGTGTGCAGCACGGCGCTGCGGGCGTTGGCGCTACCAGATCAAGCAAATATGTGCCGCTGAAGTGAGGTGCGACATTGGGCAGATTAAATTATTCGCTTACGCCTGCAGGACGCTCTTCGAGGGCAATGGGGATGGAGCTTCACATCTCACCAAAGCACGCCCGCGAGATCTGCAGGACGCTAAGGGGCATGAGGGCTGAGAAAGCCCATGCCTACCTGGAAGATGTGATAGCCTTGAAGAGGTCTGTGCCCTTCAAGCGCTATGCAAGAAATGTGGCCCACAGGCACGACCTGGTGGGCTGGGACGCCGGCAGATATCCCGAGAAGGCGGCAAAGGCGGTCCTGGTCGTCCTCAAGAATGCTCTGGCCAATGCCGAGTACAAGGGGCTTGAGTCCGAAAAGCTTCGGATCTATCATGCAGGCACCAAAAAGGGCAGAACCATTCAGGGTTGGATGCCAAGAGCCATGGGAAGGGCGACGCCCAAGAACACCGAGACGGTCTCTGTTGAGATGATCCTGACCGAGGTGAAGAGCTGATGTCGGTAGAGAAGAAGTTCGTTGCCGAGGGCATATCCAAGGCTCTGGTCAACGAATATCTGGCTGAGGAGCTTGAAAGGGCGGGGTATGGCGGAATGATCATGAACCGCACCCCAATGGGCACCCAGATCACAGTCTACGCCGAGAAGCCGGGCATGGTCATAGGAAAGGGCGGAAAGCTCATCCGAAAGATCACAAGGGACCTGGATCGCAGGTTCCGCCTGGACAATCCCCAGATCGATGTCCAGGATGTGGGCCGGGGCGACCTCAACGGCAGAGTCGTTGCAAACCGCCTCGCTTCCTCTCTGGAGAGGGGCTGGTACTTCCGTAAGGCCGGCCAGTCCATGATGAGACGTGTCATGGACGCAGGGGCTTTAGGATGCGAGATCGTCATCAGCGGCAAGCTGACTGGACCGCGCTCCCGAACAGAGAAGTTCATCTCCGGCTACATCAAGCACTCGGGGAAGCCCGCCATAGATCTTGTAGACAGGGGCTACTCCGTTGCCGTGAAAAAATTGGGCGTCATCGGCTGTCAGGTCAGGATCATACCGCCTGATGTCCGGCTGCCTGACGACTTCCGGATGGAGCAGCCTGCCCAGGCCGCTCCTGTGGCCGAGGAGAAGAAGCCAGAGAAGGCTCCCGCTCCAAAGGTCGCAGCCGAGCCTGCTCCTGAGAAGAAGAGCGATCTCGATCAGCTCCTTGAGTCTGAGCCCTCACCTGCTCCAGCCCCAATGGACGAGCCGGCAAGATCCGAGGGCGTGGCCGAGGATGCGCCTCTCCCAGAGGAGAAGGCGGATATCGAGCCCTGCGCCAAGGAAGAGTGAGCTGTATGGCGATCTTCAAGATTGATGAGATTCGAAACATGAACGGGGAGGAGATTGCAGAGGAGCTGCACAAGCTCAAAAGCGATCTCGTCCGCGAGAGAGGCATAGTCACTGCCGGTGGCGCTCCGGAGAAGCCCGGAAGGATCAGAGACCTGCGCAGGACCATAGCCAGGATCAAGACCGTCCAGACGGAGCGAAAGAGGGCTGCTGCTCCGGAAGAAGAGGAAGATATTCAGACCTAATAACCAGGATCAAGACCGTCCAGACGGAGTGAAAGGCAAAGTGAACCTTAAACCTGAGGGCCTGGCCCGGCAGGAGCTTATCGGCCTCCACATGACCGTGGAGGAGAGCAGCAATCCCTGCCAGGCCGGGCTATCCGGTCAGGTTGTGGACGAGACCAGGAATACCTTCCTTTTGGAGACGAAGGCCAAGGTTGTGCGCCTTGCCAAAAAGAATATGAGCCTGGTCTTCACACTGCCCGACGGGCAGAATGTGAGGATATCCGGCTCCGTCTTGATCTCGCAGCCCGAGAACAGAATAAACAAGAGAATGCAAAAAACGAGGTGGAAGTTATGAGGGATATCGGACTGGATGTTGCGGCCCCAGAGAAGGAGTGCAATGATCCCAAGTGTCCCTTCCACGGCACCCTATCGGTCCGCGGCCAGGTCTTCAGTTGCACCGTGGTCAGCGACAAGATGGACAATACCGTGGTAGTCATGCGCAAATTCGAGAAGAAGGCAACGAAGTACGAACGATTCGAGAAGAGGCAGTCCAAAATCCATGCGCACAATCCCCCCTGCATCGATGCAAAAGCCGGGGATCGTGTCAAGATAGCGGAGTGTAGGCCCCTTTCCAGGACCAAATCCTACGTGGTAGTGGAGGTCCTGAAATGAAAGGACAGAAGGCCAAGATCCCAAGGGCGATCAACACTGGCGCATACCTGGATTGTGTAGACAATACAGGTGCGCGGACGCTACACGTCATCGCAGTCAAGAACTATCGAGGCGTGAAAAATACATGAGGAAGCAGATCTTCAAGGCCGTCATCATCCGCCAGAGAAAGGAGTTCCGAAGGCCCGATGGTCTCCGGGTTAAGTTCGAGGACAATGCCGCAGTCATAGTGGATGACGAGGGCGTTCCCAAGGGCTCGGAGGTCAAGGGACCTGTGGCCCGCGAGGTTGCGGAGAGGTTCTCCAAGGTAGCCTCTGCGGCGTCTATCATTGTGTGATGATCTTATGATTTCGAAACAGCCGAGAAAGCAGCGGAAGGAGAGGTATACTGCACCGCTGCATAGGCGTCAGAAGTATATGCACGCACCGCTCTCCAAGGCTCTTCGCGAGGAGCTGAAGAAGCGCAATGCTCAGGTGCGAAAGGGAGACACCGTCAGGGTCATGAGAGGAGACCATGCCGGCACCGAGGGTGAGGTCGAGGATGTGAACCTCAAGAGGTGCACCATAAAGGTGGCAGGCGTGAGCAACTACCGTGCTGACGGAACCGAAGTGCCTAGAACCATTCATCCATCGAACGTAATGATAATCAAGCTCGATATGGAAGATGGAGAGCGTGAGAAGATATTCGCGAGGCGATCAGAGTGAGCAGACATCAAAAGAGATTAACAGTTCCAGTGAGCTGGCCCATCTCCAGGAAGACCCACGCGTGGGTCGCCAAGACCAGCCCCGGTCCTCACAGTGCTGCCGATAGCATGCCTCTGGTGATGGTAGTCCGGGATATGCTCAAGCTGGTGGATAACGCCCGCGAGGCCAAGAGGGCTCTTTACGAGGGCAAAGTTCTGGTTGATGGAAAGGTTCAGAAGGATTACAAGCTGCCGGTTGGCATATTTGATGTCATATCCGTTCCAGCTAAGGACGAGCAATACAGAATCCTCAAAGACGAGAAGGGCATGTTCTATCTCAGCCTCATCGAACCGGGGACGGTCCGAAAGCTGGCCCGAATAGAGAACAAGACCTTCATCAATGGCAAGAAGCAGCAGCTCAACCTTTCAGACGGCTCGAACAAGCTCGCTGAAGGAGACTTTCATGTCGGCGACTCGCTGGTTCTCTCAATACCTGAAAAGGAGATCGAAGAGAAGATCGGCTTTGAGGTAGGAAATCTGGCCATGGTCGTGGGCGGAAAGCATTCCGGTCAGACTGGCAAGATCAAGGAGATCATAACAGTGAGGAGCTCGCAGCCAAACCGGGTCATAATCTCCGGGGATGAGGAGTTCGAGACTATCAAGGACTATGTTTACATGATCGGAAAGGATCAGCCTGTCATCAAGCTGGGGGCAGTCAGATGAATGCCAATTTAGCTCCCCGCATAGACAAGGTCGTAGTGCATGTGGGCGTCGGAGAGAGCGGCCAGAGGCTGGTCAACGCCGAGACTATCATGAAGGCCATAACAAAGCAGCAGCCCGTCAGATCCATTGCCAAGAAGACTCTGCCAACTTTTGGGATAAAGAAGAATGAGCCCATAGGCGCCAAGCTGACCCTTCGGGGCAAAGCAGCTGAGGAGTTCCTTACGGTGGCACTGAAAGCTGCCGGAAACACCCTCAAGACGAGCCAGTTCGATCAGCAGGGCAACTTCTCATTTGGCATCGAGGAGCACACCGACTTTCCCGGCATGAGATACGATCCGGAGATAGGCATATTCGGAATGGATGTCTCAGTGGCGATGAAGAGAGCCGGATACAGGATTGCCCTGCGGCGAGTCTGCCAGAAGAAGCTTCCAATCAGGCAGAGGCTCAATAAAGACGAGACCATTGTGTTCATGGCCAATAAGTTCGGCATTGAGATCCTGGAGGCAGCATGAAGAAAGGAAAGAAGGTCTTCGGACGAGGCGCAAACCTGTGCAAGCGCTGTGGAAACAAGAACGGCCTGGTCAGAAAGTACGGGATATACCTCTGCAGGCAGTGCTTCCGAGAGATCGCCCCTGAAATGGGCTTTGAAAAGTATTCGTAGGTGGTTACATTGTTGTTGGATCCACTGGCCGATGCCCTGTCCGTAATAAAGAATGCGGAGAGCGTAGGCAAGCCTGAATGCATCATCCATCCCGCCTCCAAGCTCATAGGAAGGGCTCTGAAGGTTATGGCGGATAGAGGATACATAGGCGAGTTTGAATTTGTTGACGACGGAAAGTCGGGAATGTTCCGGGTAAAGCTCCTTGGAAAGATCAACCGTTGCGGAGTGATCAAGCCGAGGTTTTCAACCAAGGTTTCCGAGATGGAGAAATGGGAGAAGCGATTCCTCCCCGCTAGGGACTTCGGTGTTCTGATTCTTAGCACCAGCAAGGGAGTCATGGCTCATTCCGATGCCAGGTCCCAGTCTCTGGGCGGTCAGCTCCTGGCTTACGTATATTAGGTGGTCGCAATGGTCAAAGAGATCGCACGAGCGGTAGAGATCCCGGAAGGAGTTGCCGTATCCGTTGACGGAAATTCCGTCACGGTGAAAGGGCCCAAGGGTGAGCTCTCCAGGCAGCTCTCCTATCCTGAGATAGAGATCAAGAAAGAGGACTCTCAACTGATCGTGAATTCAAGGCTGGATAGAAAACGCCATCGAGCGATGGTGGGAACCCTTGCCGCGCATATCAGCAATATGATTGCCGGCGTAACCAGGGGATACGAGTACAAGATGAAGGTAGTCTACTCTCACTTTCCCATACAGCTCAAGGCGGCTCCAGATGAGCTAGTCATCAACAATTTCCTGGGTGAGAGGAAGTCTCGATCCGCCAGGATTCTACCCGGTGCTAAGGTTGAGATAGGCAAAGACGAAGTGACGATAACAGGCATCGACAAGGAGCAGGTTGGCCAGACGATGGCCAACATCGAGCAGGCTACCAGGGTGCATGGTTTCGATATCAGGATATTCCAGGACGGAATATACCTGGTGGGGAAGAGGTGACTTGGAATGGCAGAGAGGTTGCTGAGAGTTAGAACCCGGCAGAAGTCCAAGAAACCCGAGTTCAACTTTCATGATTCACATAAAAAGAAGCGGCTCGCCACCAGTTGGCGAAAGCCTCGCGGCCTGCACAACAAGCTCCGACAGCAGATAGCTGCCAAAGGCAAGCTGGTCAGACCAGGCTATGGGAGCCCCAAGGATGTCAGAGGATACCATCCCTGCGGCCTGCCCGAGAAGCTGGTGAACAATGTAGCCGAGCTTTCCGGGGCGGAAGGCTTTGCTGTCCGCATTGCTTCAGCTGTTGGCAAGAAGAAGCGGCTTGAGATCGAGGCCAAGGCGGCAGAGGTCGGTCTGAAGGTCCTCAATGCCAGAGGAGGTGCTTGAGAGATGCCGGGATTTACAACCCAGAGGCGTCTGGCCGCAGCAGAACTGAAGGTCGGAGAGAGCCGCGTCTGGATCAATCCTGATCCAGAGGTGGCAGGCGAGATGGGCGATGCCATCACCCATGAGGATATCCGATCTCAGATCGAGGCCGGAAACATCAAGGCCAAGCCCAAGAAGGGAAACAGCCGGGGCAGAATTCGAGCCAGGGCTGAGAAGCGGGCCTACGGCCACTGCAAGGGGCCGGGCCACAGAAGGGGCGCAATCGGCGCTCGAGCTCCCAGAAAAGAGCAATGGATGACGAAGATCCGGGCTCTGCGAAAGAAGCTCCGGGAGCTCCGGGAGAGCGGCCAGATAGATCGCCATGCCTACAGACTGCTTTATCGCAAGTCCAAGGGTGGCGAGTACAGAAACCTGGCGCACCTGAATGCTTACATAAAGGCCAAGGGCCTTGCCAGAGGTGAGTGACTTTGGCTACTGGACCGAGATACAGAGTCGCCTTCCGCAGACGCAGAGAAGGCAAGACCAACTATCACGTCAGATACAAGCTGATACTATCCAAGAAACCCAGAGTTGTAGTCAGGAAAAGCAATTCAGCAATAACATTGCAGCTGGTGCAAGCTGAGCAGACGGGTGATAAGACCCTTCTGACGGTCAACTCCTGTGCCCTGAAGGAATTCGGTTACACATTCGGCAAGGGCAATCTGCCTGCCGCTTATCTAACCGGCCTCCTCTTCGGCAAGAAGATGCTGGCTTTGGGCTTAAGCGAGGGTATAGCAGACATCGGTCTGCATGCCTCCACCAAAGGAAACAGGGTCTATGCCGCTATAAAGGGCGTAATTGACGCGGGCGTCGATGTGCCTCATGGCTCTGAGATCTTCCCAGACGATGAGAGGATCTGTGGCCAGCACATAAAGGATTACACTGGAGCGGATATCGTGGCCCAATTCGAGCAGGTCCGAGAGAGAATACTGGGGTGAACTTATGGACAAGAAAAGGAAGCAACGTGATTTTTACCATGAAGAGTGGGTCCCCAGGACGAGGCTCGGCAAGCTCGTCTTTGAGGGTCAGGTAACCACTTTCGACGAGGCGGTCGCCTCGGGCCTGCCGATCAAGGAGGCGGGCCTGATAGATGTGCTGATACCAGGACTCGAGGATGAAGTTCTTGATATCAACATGGTTCAGAGGATGACCGACTCGGGACGAAGGGTCAAGTTCAGAACCACTGTGATCGTAGGAAACCGGGACGGCTATATTGGTCTAGGCGAGGGCAAGGACGTTCAGGTTGGAAAGGCCATCAAGAAGGGCATAGACAACGCCAAGATGAACATCATGAAGGTCAAGCGCGGCTGCGGGAGCTGGGAGTGCGGCTGCGGTCAGGGCCATACAGTGCCTTATCAGGTTGTCGGCGAGTCCGGATCGGTCCGAGTTGTGCTAATTCCAGCTCCGAGGGGCCTGGGCATCGCCGCAGGCGAGACGTCCAAGAAGGTCATGGACATGGCAGGCATCAAGGATGTCTGGACCAGGACTGCCGGCTCCACCCGCACAACCCTCAACTTCGCAAAGGCCACATACAATGCCCTGATCAATACAATCCAAGTGAGGGCCTGAAGATGTTTGCCATAATCAGACTGAGAGGCGAGGTGAACCTTCGGCCTGGCATCAAGTCGACTCTCGAGATGCTGCGCATACATCGTGTCAACCACTGCATAGTGGTCCAGGAGGACGAGCATTTCCGGGGCATGATCCAGAAGGTCAAGGATTACGTGGCCTGGGGAAAGGTGGACGACGACACTCTTGCATTGCTCCTTGAGAGACGGGGGCGGCTGAGCGGCAACCGTCGGCTGACGGAGCAGTTCTTGAAGGAGAATACGCCTTATGGCTCATTCAAGGATCTCGCCTCAGCATTGAACGGTGGGGCTACAAGCCTGAAGGAGCTGGGCATCAAGCCTATCTTCAGATTGCATCCTGCCAGGAAGGGCTTGAAGACCATAAAGAAGACAGCGCAGCAGGGAGGAGACCTCGGTTTCCGAACTGATCTGGCGGATCTTATCAAGAGGATGAGGTAGAAGAATGGTTAGACCAAAGACAAAGGAGCGCAGGGGTCACCGGACCTATCACGGCAAGCATAAGAACCAGCGGGGAGGCGGAACTCGCGGCGGCCGGGGAGATTCCGGCAAGTGCAAGCACCACTTCATGCGCTCAGTTCTTCTGGGGACGCAGATGGGCAAGCATGGCTTCGTCCGGCTGCCCCTCTGTCCCGATATAGAAACAGTCAACGTGGACGTGCTGGACCAGATGGCAGGCCCTGACGGCAAGGTTGAGCTAACCGATATGAAAGTGCTGGGTCGCGGCAAAGTGACCAGAAAGCTCAATGTCAATGCAGCAGGGTTTTCTCTGACGGCTAAGAATAAGATCGAGGCTGCTGGTGGTCAAGCAGTAGTAGTATGAACCAGCAGGGTTTCTTTTATGCGATAGAGCCCTTTGTGCGCCGGCTCCCATCCGTGGAGCGGCCCACAGGGCACGTCCATTTTAAGAGAAAGCTGAGCTGGACCTTAGCTATTCTGCTGCTATACTTCGTCCTGGGAAATATTCCTCTATTCGGCCTCTCCGCGGCATCGATTGATATATTCAGCGCTTATCGCGCCTTTTTCGCCGGATCTTTCGGCTCGATAATGCTCCTTGGAATAGGACCAATAGTCACGGCGTCCATTGTATTGCAGCTTCTCGTGGGGGCCCAGATCATAAAGCTCAATTTGAGCGATCCGCGTGATCAGGCCATCTATCAGGGCACCCAAAAGGCTCTGGTATTCGTTATGGTGGCAGTCGAAGCTCTGCCGCAGGTGCTGGGAGGCTATCTGCTGCCCGACGCCGGCCTGGCATCAATCCTTGGCGTCACAACAGGCATAATCTCCTTACTGATATTCATTCAGGTATTCATCGGCGGCTCTCTGATCGTTTATATGGATGAGGTCGTATCCAAGTGGGGAGTGGGCTCAGGCGTGGGCCTCTTCATCGTGGCAGGAATCGCCCAGCAGCTTGTGACCGGCATAATCAACCCTGCATCAGGTGACGGCGGATTTCCTATAGGCATCATCCCCAAGTGGATCTATATCTTCGCCCAGCAGCTCATCGGATTTGATACAATATTCACATCCGAAGGATTGATGTTCATATTGGTCACCGGCGGAATTCTGGCTCTGATATCAACAATTGTAATCATATTGCTGGTAGTACTGGTCGAGTCAACGAGGATCGAGATTCCCCTGGCCCACAGCAGGGTTCGGGGCGCACGCGGGCGTTTCCCGGTCAAGCTGGTTTACGCATCAGTTCTGCCAATGATCCTGGTTCGGGCCATCCAGGCCAACATCCAGATGATAGGGGCGCTCCTTGCCTCCAAGATCGGCACGGTGACCACGGCCACAGTAACCGGTGAAGGGATGACCACAGTATACACAGGCTACTCCAGCATCCTCGGGGACTTCATCTCACAGGCCAGGTTTAATTCTGCGACAGGAGCTGCCATGAGCGGATCGTCTCCCCAGCCGGTATCAGGCTTGATGTACTACCTCTCGCCCATAAGCGGCCCGAGCGACTGGATACCGAGCATGGTAACCTCCTCCGCAGGAGGAATGGCTGAGCTTGGATTCTCTACAATAGCCGGCTGGCAGATACTGCTTCATGTTCTGACAGACTCTGCATTCCTGATCATCGGAGGCATCATCTTCGCCATCTTCTGGATTGAGACGACCGGCATGGGTCCCAAGAGCGTTGCGACGAAGATCCACAACTCAGGATTGCAGATTCCCGGCTATCGCAGGAATCCGGCTTCAATAGAGAGGCTGATGGAGAGGTATATCCCCAAGGTGACTGTGATCGGAGGCGTTATCATAGGCGTGCTCACTCTGATTGCAAGCCTTCTGGGAACTCTGGGGGGCGCAGGCGGAACAGGGCTGCTCCTGGCTGTGAGCATTGTCTACCGGCTCTATGAGCAGGTAGCTAGCGAGCAGATTCAGGAGATGTACCCAATGATGCAGAAGTTCTTCGGAGCGACTGCATGAAGCACACCCTGACGGAATCTCTGGACAGAGCCGCGCTAGCTGTCGGCTTTGTCCTCTTTTTTGGGATTATGGTCAGCACCGATCTTCGAAACGGGCTGGGAGTTGCAACAGGCCATCTGATAGGATGGCTTCCTGACATCCTTCCATTTCATGTGGTCCTCTTCATTCTGGCTGCGGCAACCGGCCTGTATGCCAGCCTGATTCAGAAGTATACTATGGACTGGGAGTTCCTCAGGCTGCAGCAGGAGAAGATGAAGAAGCTTCAGCGGAATATGAAGGAGGCTCAGCTTTCGGGAGATCAAACCAGGGTCCAGGCTCTTCAAAGCGAGCAGATGAAGATGGTCTCGGAGCAGGGCAAGATGATGCAGATGCAGTTCAAGCCGATGCTCTACATTGGCATCATATCCATACCGCTATTCATGTGGGCTTATCTCTATATAGGCCAGCATCCGAGCATGACTATGACCTTTCCCTTCTGGGGGGAGCATGCCATCAACACAACCGTTTTGGGGCCCATACTCTACTGGTTCTACTGGTATTTCGTCTGCTCATTGCCCGTATCGCAGATCATAAGAAAGGCTCTGGATATAGGGAGCATGAGCTAGGATGATCATAACGATCAGCGGTGCGCCCGGAACGGGCACATCGACCCTCGCCCGTGCCCTCTCCTCGGAGCTTGGCCTGCGCTGGGTCAACTCCGGGAGTCTATTTCGCAAGATCGCAGCCGAGAAGAATATTTCCGTCAAGGATATGAACCGGCTGGCTGAGAAGGGCCCGGAGATCGACTATCTCATAGATGATGCCCAGAAGTCTCTGGCCAAGGAGGCAGGCGGCGTATTCGAGGGGAGGCTTTCCGGGCACCTTCTGCCTGCTGATCTGAAGGTTCTGGTAAAGGCCGATTTGCGGACAAGAGCGGACCGGATAGCGAGGCGGGAGGTCAAGCTCGCTGAGGATGCCATTTCCGAGACGCGCGTTCGAGAGGAGAGCGAGGCCAGGCGTTACAAGATGTACTACAACATCGAGATAAGCGACCTTTCTGTTTATGATCTTGTGGTCGACAGCGTCAAGTTCGACGAGGCCGGTGTGCTGGCCATTGTGATGGCGGCAGTGAGGGCCTGCAAGTGCCAGTGATCCATCGCCCGGATAAAGGGTCCGATCGGGGCTCTGAAAGCTCTTCTTCTTTCGCCAGGCCGGACAGAAGGCAGGGCCCATCATCGAGATCCTCCTCTGCTCCGTCCAGATCATCATCCTCCTCATCATCCTCATCAAAATCCGCATCTTTGCAGGCCCCGGCGAAGGGCAGCTATCCCCAGCCCCTCCCATCCGACAGGGAGAGGTCATGGCTCGTCAAGAGAAGCGGAAGGACGGATCCTTCTGTGGGCCTCTCGCCTGAGAAGCGAAGCCTGCAGCAGCATCTCTCTTTGGGGGCCATCAATCTCGATAAGACATCGGGGCCGACGAGCCACGAGGTCGCGGCCTGGGTCAAGAGGATACTGGGAGTGGAGAAGGCCGGGCATAGCGGGACTCTGGACCCCAAGGTCACCGGTATTTTGCCAGTCCTCCTGATTAACGCCACGAGGATCATGGATACGCTTCTCCTGGCTGGAAAAGAGTACATATGCCTGATGCGTGTGCATAAGCCTGTCCCCAAGAAGCGGATAATGGAAGTCTGCCAGGAGTTCATGGGGCCAATCTACCAAAAGCCCCCCCTCAAGTCATCTGTCGTCAAGGAATTGAGGGTGCGGACGATTTACTATCTGGATATCCTCGAGATTGAGGAGCAGCATGTGTTGATGCGCGTGGGCTGCCAGGCTGGGACCTACATTAGGAAGCTGTGCTTCGACATAGGCCTGGCTCTTGGCTGCGGGGCGAATATGGAGGAGCTTCGCCGCACGAGGGCAGGGCCCTTCCGGGAGGATGCCACTTTGGTAACGCTGCACCAGCTCGCTGACGCTGCCTCTAACTGGAAGGAGCAGGGCGACGAGGCGGGCCTGCGCCGCTGCATCCTGCCGGTGGAGGCGGCTCTTGCCCATCTGCCCCGCCTGGTCATAGCCGATAATGCCGTTGATGCCATATGCCACGGCGCGCCCCTAGCTGCTCCGGGGCTGCTCCAGCTTCAGACGGATATAAACAAGGGCGAGACTGCGGCTTTCTTCACTTTGAAAGGAGAGGCTGTGGCCGTGGGCCCTGCGCAGATGAACAGCCGGGAGATGCTGGAGAGCAAGACCGGAATTGTGGCTCTGACCGAAAGGGTAATAATGGAGCCGGGCACCTATCCCAAGGCGTGGAAGCTCTCAGAGAGAGATGCTCCTGCTGCAGCGGGAAATGCTGCCAAAAAATAACCCGTGCCGAGGTCGTCTAGCGGTAGGGCGCCAGCCTGGAGTGAAATAGTCTCCTGGATAGCTGGTGACTCGCAAGGGTCTCGTGAGTTCGAATCTCACCCTCGGCGCTTTTCTGATTAGTTTCGCTCCGCTCAGAATGTATTTATCTCTGATGACACGATTTTGATTCTAGCTTTGTCCGGGCTCGAAGGCGCTGGCGCAAAGCTTCCGGTGGAGGCGTGGCATTTGGTCGAAGGCGTATTTCCCACAAGAGAGCATTATCAGGATTTCTTCAGAACAGCTACAAAGGATGATGTGGGTTCGCAGGGTCACGACCCTTATCCATTCCAGATTCGTCTGGCAGTCGCAGACGAGCTGCCGGAGCTGATCGACATTCCCACCGGAATGGGAAAGACAGATGCTGTTGTTTTAGGGTGGCTGTGGCGCAGGCGCTTTGCCGGGCGGGAGAAGCGAGATGCTACGCCCCGGAGGCTGGTGTACTGCCTGCCGATGAGGACGCTGGTAGAGCAGACGGCGAATAAGGCCAGGATGTGGCTGAAGAACCTGGGCCTGTTTGCTGAGGTGGCAGGAGACGATAGGCTGTCTGATAGTAGCGGCTGGGACAGGTGGGCAGAGAATGCAGATGAAGATAAGTCCTGCATTGCCGTCACTGTGCTCATGGGCGGGGAGAGCAAGGACAACTGGGACCTTTACCCGGAGAGGGACGCGATAATTATAGGAACGCAGGACATGCTGCTCTCCCGCGCCCTCAATCGCGGCTATGGCATGAGCCGTTACAGATGGCCGGTGCACTTCGGGCTGCTCAATAACGACTGCCTGTGGGTGATGGACGAGGTGCAGTTGATGGGCGTAGGTGTAGAGACCTCAGCTCAGATGCAGGCTTTTTGCAGGTCTTTTGGAACCATGAATCGAGTCCATTACATCTGGATGAGCGCTACGATGGGTGAAAAGCAACTTGATACCGTAGATCATCCCAGACCTTCGAATGGATGGCTGAAGCATTCACTCGAAGAGAAGAATAATCCCGAAGTGCAAAAGAAATTTCAGGCAAAGAAGCCTTTGAAGAAAGCCAATCTAACACTCGTCAAAGATAACGAAAAGAAATCCTATGCGAGAGACGTGGCAGATCTAATTATATCAAAATCAAAAAATAAGGAAGGGCTCACTCTTGTAGTGGTCAATCGCGTTGATCGCGCTCAAGAGATCTACAAAGAGCTGCTTTCTTTGGGCCACACCGAGCAGGATTCTGCCGTTCTTCACTCTCGTTTTCGGGAAGGCGATCGAAAGGCTCGATTCGATCTTCTCAATAAGAAGCATGACCGAATCGTTGTAGCAACTCAAGTAGTTGAAGCAGGCGTTGACGTTTCAGCACATACGCTCATTACCGAGCTTGCTCCCTGGTCCTCTCTCGTTCAGCGATTTGGGCGGTGTAACCGGAGAGGCGAGTGTAATAATGATGCAGAGATCGTATGGATCGATATCGATTCCAGTGAAGAATCAAGCGGTCTTGCGCTGCCTTACGAACCCGAGTCTCTTGAGATCGCCAGGAGTCTGATCAAGACAATTGCAGATGCCGGGCCGAATTCGCTTGTCCAAGCCTCCTTGAGCTACACTGAGCCAGAGGCCATTCGGTCGGTTGTGCGCAGGAAAGATTTCATTGACCTCTTTGATACTACATCCGACCTGACAGGCAATGACCTGGACGTCTCCAGATTTATCCGGGAAGGTGAGGATAAGGACGTGCAGGTCTACTGGAGAGATTTTCCGAAGGAAGACGAATGATGATGCATACGATGATGCTTATGATATTTTTAACCTGAAAAAGCGGTGACTTTGAGAATATGGAAAAAATATGCGCTACGAATTTTAAAAACCGCATTGAACAGACAAACGCCAAACAGGTTATTTACCTTAGCGGGATCAGCAACGCTGACGAGTTATCAAAACATTTGTCATCA
>JBFYLF010000021.1:0-11563 GCA_041305505.1 Methanothrix sp.
TCCAGTGGGAGCTATTCGCAGCGCTGCAATGATGATGGAGTGGCTTGGCGATGCAGGGCTCGCAAGGCGAATCGAGGCCGCAGTCAACATGGCCCTGGCGGGAGGGGCTCGCACGCCCGACCTGGGAGGGCGATGCAGGACCTCAGATGTGACGGCTGCTGTCAAGAGAGCCCTGAGCGATCTGGGCTGATAATCCCCAATTATCGTCTCTTCTTCAGAAACCTCGGTCAAACTGCGGCGGCGCACCCCGATGCAAGCATCGGGGCATGCAAGGCGCCGCCGCAGATTACTTGAAATCGAAGAGTTTCAATTGAGCAAAGCTTTTGCGTTCTTCTTTTGCCCCTTGGTTATTAATATACTCTTTAACTATTTCAGAGGTTACGCCATCGCCAACTGTTCCGATATAGCCACCTTCGCTCCAAAAATGCCCTCCCCAAAGCTGCTTCTTAATATCTGGGAATCTCTTAAACAGTTCTCTTGCTACTATGCTTTTTATAATTTGCATAATTTTAGAAGGCGCATATCTGGGTGCAGCTCCGACGAAAACATGAACATGGTCTCCATCGGTTCCAATCGCATCAAAAACAAATGAATATCGCTGTTCAATTTCAGAACAAATATATTTTAAGAATTCAATTCTATCTTTATCATAAAGCAATTTCTTTCTATATTTGACGCAGAAAACCATATGATATCGAATTTTATAGACACTATGGCATGCACTTTCAAGCTTTACCATCCTAAGAAAGATTTGCCACTTAGGTTAAGTCGTTTTTCCTGACCATCCCCGCAGCAAGCTGCGGGGTATTCGAATAAAATAAAATAAATAGTTATGAATCAAACTGATTTTATAGAAAAAAGGAGATGGGAATTTCTGCGATCACACGCATGGCAGCCAGTCAACGCTGATGGCACCGCATTTGGAGTTACCCCAGAGCTGGATGAACTTCTCTACGGAGAAGACGCCGGTCAGGTCCTCGATGCTGCGGCCGTACTCAGCATGACGGCCTTTGAGCTGCGGGTCAGCCTGTGGATCGCGGGAGAGCCATCCGATGTGGGCAACGCCAATGACGTTGCTGTTCAGGTTGGCTTCGAGCACGCCTGTGCAGCATGCTGGGCATCCTTCACCTAGAAATGCTGAGGGGGAAACATTTGGGCTGAAGTTATCAAAGGCTAGCACAGGGAAATTATCCAAATCCACTATCACAAGGCGACTATACCCTCTTGTCTTGACCTCGGTTGTCTTCTGGAGGTGTTCAGCATGAGTGTACATCTCAGTGAGCACGGCTCCTATTCTGTAATTCTGGACACATAGCTTCTCGATCCATTTCTGATCATACGTACCTGTCTGGTAAGATACGGGCATGTATTCGAACTCAGCTTCTTTGGTGAAGTTGATGTAGTCCATGGGGCATCTCATGCCTGTGGGCCATTGGCATGGACCCCATACCCAAAAATCCACACTGGGTATTGGTTTAATTGCACCGATAGGCTCGCCTGTCCTTGTGAGCTGCCTCTCAGCCTCCAGCTCAGTTCTCTCTGTGATGACATTGCCTGAGCCTGACTCCTTCTCGACCAGCTTCTGGCCTTCAAAGCCGGTCTGGGTGGAAATGATCATCTCCACATTCTTGTATCCGACACCCCTTATGGATGCTTTTTCGTACATGTAGTTGGCAGCTCCTGCCATGCCAATTAGCGAAATGGCGAGCACCGCAAATATCAATAGTTTTTTCGTTTTGATCCCACCTGGCATTGATGTATCAATTGATTTATCTATATTTAATCGTTATGGAATGAGATTCGGAAAGTCAAAAAGCCCACCCCGATACAAGCTGCAAGGTACTTAATTAAAAAAAAGGGTTAAGGAGATTATCCATTATCACACGCAAGGCAGCCAGTCGACGCTGATGGCACCGCAGGTGGAGTTGCCCCAGAGCTGGATGAACTTCTCTATGGAGAAGACACCGGTCAGATCCTCGATGCTGCGGCCGTACTCTGCATGTCTGCCTTTGAGCTGCGGGTCAGCCTGTGGGTCGCGGGATAGCCATCCGATGTGGGCCACTCCGATAACGTTGCTGTTAAGATTGGCTTCGAGAACTCCAGTGCAGCAGGGCGGACAGCCGTTCGCGCCAAATATCGGAGATGCAGGCGTGCCGGGTGTACCGGGTGTGCCGGGAATTGTTTCATAGTAGCCATCAGGAACATTGGGATATGCGTTCCAATTGGACGGCCCTCCTGGAAGGTCATTA
This sequence comes from Methanothrix sp., assembly GCA_041305505.1. GTDB lineage: Archaea > Halobacteriota > Methanosarcinia > Methanotrichales > Methanotrichaceae > Methanothrix. Next base: position 2,250 of record JBFYLF010000021.1, read on the forward strand.
GGTTTGTATTGGTCAAAGTAGTAGAACTCAATGCCATCCGCTATAAGTTCCTGAACATTTGCGTAGGACTGTTGATTGAAAGGTTCACCATTCCAAAATACAGGAACCCATAATTTAACCTTTCCGGTCTCTATGAAGACTTGTTGATCTGGTGTTCCTGGAGTTCCCTCTTCACCAGGGTCAACATCGATTACATTGACGCCATACCCCCTGGTCTTAACCTCGGTGGTCTTCTGCAGGTGTTCGGCATGGGTGTACATCTCAGTCAGCACTGCACCGATTCTGTAGTTCTGGACGCACAGCTTCTCAACCCACTTCTGGTCGTAGGTACCGGTCTGGTAAGAGACAGGCATATATTCGAACTCCGCTTCTTTGGTGAAGTTGATGTAGTCCATCGGGCATGCGTTTCCTGCGCTGCCAGTTGGCCATTTACACATGTATAAAGGATTATCAGTTTCATCAAGACCAAGGAAACCGATGGCGGTATAATCCCTGTTCAACTGCCTCTCAGCCTCAAGCTCAGTCCTCTCAGTAATTACGTTGCCTGAGCCGGACTCCTTCTCGACCAGCTTCTGGCCATTAAAGCCTGTCTGAGTTGATATGATCATCTCAACGTTTTTATAGCCCACACCCTTGACGGATGCTTTTTCATACATATAGTTGGCTGCTCCTGCCATGCCAATCAGCGCAACAGCGAGCACCGCCAATATCAGTAGTCTCTTCGTTTTGATTCCCTCCTAGCTGGGACTGCTCCTGGAATTGACTTGTTGATATTTAACCATTACGAAAATGACTCCAAGATCGAGACAAAAGCCAAAGAGATCGGAATACGATGAAAAAATGCGACGGGCAGAAGATCTCCCTGCACAAAGAAAACCTTTGCTCTAGAGACTCTCTAACCCATTGCTTCCTGTCAGCTAGTCTACGACCTTGGCATACTTCTCCGAGAACTCCTGGCACTGGCCGATTATCCTGGAAGCAGCCTCCCGGAGGACCACAATTGGGTCAGTTCCATTGGTTGTCAGCCTGAAGACGGGGTTGTCCATTATTGGGAACTTGGTGTCGTATGTGGCCATCAGCACCCGCTCATCCGCCAGAAGCTCGGTTCGCAGAAGGTTCAGGATTGTATGCCCCCCCCCTACGAACTCTATGATCGCCTGGTTCTCGGTCTTCTTGATGATCTTCAGATTCATCAAACCACACCCAGCCCATAAGCAGAGCTGATCTTCCGGGTCTCAGTGCTGCCGCAGTTGGGACAGACCAGCTTATTCTCCTTCTTGACGAGACCTGCGAGACAGCGACTACAGTAAGCCTTTATGACGCCGAGGTCCTCATCTCCAGTAGAGAGCCTCATCTGCCTGTCGTCGATGATCTTGGCCTTGAGAATGTCGCGGAGGGAGAAGAGGTGTCGGAGGTCCTTGACATAGGAGCTTCTCACATTGGATATATGAATCGTCGCCTCCTCGTCAGATAGCGGCCTGTTCTCGTGCCCCTTCTTGAAGGCCAGTGAGACTATCACAAGGCTGTCCTTGAGATCGATAACCTCTCCCACAACGATATCGCCCTGGGAGAGCCTTACAGGTGCATTGCTCTTGGGCATGACGCTGGCAGATCTGGTCTTCGAGTCGATCTTGACCAGACCTGCTGTAGATGCAAAAATCTTTCCTCCCCGCGAGTAGGTGCAGTCACCGGGAACAAACTCCTCGGTGGACCCAACCACATCACCAGGAAGCACAAAGCTGCCGTCCATCATAATTCCTCTATTAAAGTTCTCTGCAGACGAAATTGAAGTCTTCTAATTCTTTTCCTGCCAATCATTTCCTCTGGTCGGGCCCATAATCTGAAACTACTAGTATCTAAAGCCTGGCATTAATGCTTGAAAAGGCCCGGGCCGAGAGGTCGGCCTCATCTTCGTAATTGTTATGGGCACCTAATTCTATATAGATCAACCTCGATGACCTTTACATCTCTCGTGTGAAACTCAAAGCTGCGCTTCAAGGGGTAGGCAATGGATAAAACCTCCAGGATGGAGCAGGGCTTGACAAAGCTCCTGATGAAATTCTCGCTTCCCCTGTTGTGTAGCGAGTAAACAGTCCTGGCGATCTCTGTGGCTTTTCTGAGAAAGGCGCGATCCCCGGAGCTGGACTTCTGGGCTCCAAAGGGCGGGTTCATGATCACTGTATCGATTCCCCTGAGAGAGACGCTCCTCACATCCGCCTGGATGAAGTCGACATCGGCTTTCAGCATCTCAGCATTTCTCCTGGCCACCTCAAGGGCACTGCCATCTATCTCAACTCCAATTGCCCTCGCTCCGAGCAGAGCCGCACCTATTGCTAAAACTCCCGTCCCGCATCCCAGGTCGCAGACTGATCCGAGGTCTCCATTCATGGCAGCCGAAAAGAGCATCTGCGCCGCTACGCTGGCAGGAGTCGCATATTGCTCTCTTTGAAACGAGGGAGAGCTGAAGCCCTCCAGCCTCTCAAGCATCATCTCAAGCTGCTTTTTCTTCATCCGAAAGTCAGAGGGCAGATCGGCATTTAAGCTATATCAAGTATAGCGCCGCCTCTATTGAGAGGAGCATAAGCACCAGCACAATGAGAAGCTTGAGCAGGAATACGGCGTTTGGCGGTATCGGCGAAGGCTTTTGAGAATCGCCTTCATTCTCCATGCCGTCGGATGCCAAGTGGAGCTGCTCACCCGAATCCTCGAATCCGGATCCCGGCAACTGATCTACGTATGAAGGGCTGCGAGTGCCTTGTCTTGGAAACTGTGCAGAGGGGATCTCTTCCTCTGTCTCCCTTTCTCGCTCTAATCTAAATCCGGGCCTCTCCTCCCCCAAATCAAATCCCTCTTCCTGCCTCCTATCAGCCTCTGCTGACGGCTCAGCTCTTAAGAGCGTCCTCTTGCGGGGCTCTCTCTCTTCGGAGAGGAGAAGCCCATCGGGACCAAAGCCGCGGCTGGCAGCATCATAGTTTAAGGGCGCCTCTCTGCTGTATCGTGAGCGCTCCAGAGAGCCGAATTGCGCACTGGAAGACTCGCTGCTGCCGTCGGCAAGAATAAGCTCCCTCTCTTTGCACTGCATGGGTGCCTCCCTTTCAGGAAGATCCGATCTCGCGGCAGTCTGCATGGCAGGCATCTTCTGAAGATCATCTTCTGGAGCATCATCGCGGATCATGTCAGGATTATCAATCTGCTCGCCCTGAGGCGATGTGGGCTTTGAGTCGTCCAGCTTGAGCATCTCATCATTCTTCTCAAGCTTATGGAAAGTATGGAGCATCATGGCTCCGGCAATGGCAAGGATGGCATCCCTCTCCCTCTGCCCTCTCATCTCTGCCTCCTTCGCCCGAGCACCGGCTGCCTCTCTGGAAGCTGATATATCTGCTGTCTGTGCCGAGCCTTTCAGGATCTGAGCTGCTCTCTCGATCATCTTTGAGCTTGCACCCCCTTCCTCTTTTTCTGCATTTTTATAGTATTCACCGGCCTTTTCTAATGCCGATGCAGCAGCTTGACGACTCTTGGAAGCATCGCCACCGGCCCCTTGGGCCTCGATCGCCGAACTGATGCTACTGAGCGCCTGATGAAGGAATACTCCGGCCTCCTTGCTGGACAGGGAGGTCGTCGCACCCAGGAGATGCTGAGCGCTTCCGATAAGGGCTGCCCTCTGATCCTCTGGATCATCATTGAGATCTGACGTCCTGTGGGCCTCGATCATTCCAGATACGATCCTCTGAAGCACAAGAACGCCTGATCTCTTGCCATAGTCAAAGCCCGACGCTGCTTTGTCCAGAGCAGCCAGAGCCTTCTCAGCAAGCAGCACTGCTTCGCCCTCTGTGGTCTCTATGGATATCCTGGAGAGATAGGCCCGGCTTTTAGCAAGTGCTGCTCTGGCCTCGAGCTCGCTCTTCTCCAGAGAGCGCATTGATGCCAGCTCATGATAGCGATCTGCCGCCTCTGCAAAGAGCCTTGAAGCCTCACGCCTCTTATCCTGCCGACTGGTGCCTTTCGCCTCATCCTCTAGAGCCTCATTCTGGGCATCCTCCCCCAGACGGCTGTATGCTACGCCAAGGCTCAAAATGGCATTCTGATAGCCGGACTTGAAGTGGGCGGGAATCAGGAGAGCCGCTCTCTCAAGAGGATCGCGGGCCGCTGAGGCCTCTCCCATCTTGAGAAGTGTTCTTCCAAGGTTTCCCAGGACCATTCCAAGGCTCGGCCTCTCGCCCATCTCCTCCCATATCGATATGCTTGAATGAAGATATCCAAGTGCTCTGTCCCACTCCCCTCTCTCTCCGGCAATTCCTCCCAGCCGGTCAAGTATCCAGGCGGCTCCCCTCTTGTCCCCCAGCCGCCTAAAGTCTCCCAGGCTTCTCTCGAAGTACCTCGTAGCCAGATCATATTCGCCCATATCCGCATAGATCCTGCCGATGCTGCCAGTCATCTGAGCTATGCCCAATAAATCGCCCTCTTCTTCGAATGTCTTGAGGCTTTTATGGCAGTGTGCTATGGCCAAATTCCAATCCTTGCTCTGCCTGTAGGCCGACCCCATATTGCCGAGAACATGAGCCAGACCGATCCGATCGCCATCCCGGGCAAATGCATCTGCAGCCTTCTGGTAATTAATTGAGGCATTCTTTATGTCTCCAAGAGCTGCATAGACTTGCCCGAGATTGTTTTGCAGCACTGGTGTCAGAACAAGGTCCTGGCAGAGATACAGAGCCCTTCTGTATGTATCGACTGCCAGGTGGAGATGCCCGGCCCTCCGACAGATGTCTCCAAGCCTCTTCATCTCATAAACATCGTTCAGCTTCAGAGATAGTTCCCGACAGATCCTCTCGTCAATATGCCCTTTTATGCTGCTCTCCAAAAGCCCTCCCACCAGCTCGCTGCAGCACCCTTCAATTGCATTGATATCGATTTTTTTGAGGCTATCTGTCCCCTTGGAGAATGAAGCATAAATCTCCTGGAGAACAACCAGTTGATCCATGTCATATAAGATAGCTTATATCTTTATATAGTTTTTGAACCCATCAAATTCAGCCAATTCTATTGAAGGTTTGGGAATATCGGCGGTGAAGAAGCCTTTTATATCTTGGCCGAGAGTGCTTTTTGGAGAAAGCAGAGATGGAGTTTACTGCACAGGAAAAATATGAATTCAAGCGTCTTCTCGACGGCCTAAGGGGAAAGACCGGCAGGGGGACGGAGCTGATATCCCTTTATATTCCTCCCGACAAGCAGATCTCAGATGTCATGAGCCAGCTTCGTGAGGAGTACGGACAGGCAGCCAACATCAAGTCTCGCGTCACGAGGCTTTCAGTGCAGGGCTCCCTCGAGTCTGCCATGTCCAGGCTCAAACTGATACCAAAGCCTCCGGCAAACGGAGTTGTCCTATTCATTGGGGCAGTGGATGCGGGAGCCAATAGAACTGAGATGTACACCACTGCCCTTGAGCCACCGGATCCGATTGTGACATATCGCTATCATTGCGATTCATCTTTTCTCCTCTCGCCCCTCGAGGAGATGCTTGCAGACAAGAAGACCTTCGGGCTGATCGTTATAGATAGGCGTGAGGCTGCCGTTGGCATACTCAAAGGAAAGTATATCGAGCCTCTGAAGACCCTTACGTCCACCGTTCCGGGCAAGCAGAGGAAGGGCGGCCAGTCCAGCCACCGCTTCCAGCAGCTTCGTCTGATCGCCATCCACGACTTTTACAAGAGAGTTGGCGAGTCGGCCACCGAGGCTTTCCTGGCTATAGATCCAGCGGATCTGCAGGGCATCTTGATAGGCGGGCCGTCTCCCACCAAGGAGGAGTTCATGGAGGGCGGCTTCTTGCATCACGAACTCCAGCGTAAGGTGATAGGTGCTCTCGATGTGTCTTACACCGATGAGTCGGGGCTCTATGAGCTAGTTGACGCTGCCCAGGAAAAGCTCATCGATCTCGAGCTGACTCAGGACAAGGTTGTTATGCGCAGGTTCATGAAGGAACTCGTCTCAGACAAGGGGCTGGCAGCTTACGGCGAGGCAGAGGTCCGCCATAATCTGGAGCTAGGTGCTGTCGAGACCCTCCTGCTCTCTGAGGACCTGCGAAAGACGAGAGCTGTGATTGAATGCATGAACCGAAGCTGCGACTTCTCAGATAGCCAGACCCGGACCAGCGCCTCAGCCCCGCTTGGAGGATGCCAAAAGTGCGGCAGCCCTCTCCAAATCGTTGGGGAGGAGGACATAGTCTCGAATCTCTCAAAGCTGGCTGACAAGAGTGGAGCCGAGGTCAAGATAATCTCAACCGAGTTCGAGGAGGGCTCTCAGCTCTTCAAGGCCTTCGGGGGAATTGCTGCCATACTGAGATACAAGACCAGCCACATCTAGGGGCGATAAAAAACGATCGAGGTAATTGTTAGCTCTCCAGTTCGACCGACAGAGCGGATAGATAGGGTCGTATCCGCCATTGAGAACATTTTCCCGGGACTGATCATGGATATTCGATCAGACAGAATCGAGGCCTATGACGGCCCGGATTCCCTGAAACTCCTCTATGAGATCCTCCGAAGGCAGAAGATTCTTGACTCTGCCAGATCTGAGATGCTCCGGGGGCTTGAGGAGGGCACCATCACCTTCCGGCTGAACAAGCAGGCGGCCCTGATGGGATTTGTAAGCTTTCCCGCTGAAGAGGAGCCTTTAGGCTCGATTCATGTAAAGATCACAGGCGGAGAGAGAGTTGTTGACTGGCTGGCTCCAAAGACTGAGAACGGCATTCCTGTGATCGAAATGGATCTGGCTGATCTTGTCGGAAGAAGGGAGAGCGAATCTCTCGATGAGATAGCTTTGAAGGGTGTAGCGGAGGATCGGCGGGAGGCCCTGGATGTTTAGCTTCTCATCGAGCAAGCTTGTAGACAGGCCGTTCGACTGGGCATATCAGCTCAAAGATCTGGGATACAGCGGCTGGGAGATAGTAAACGAGGGAAGGCAGAAGCTTACTTGCGAGAACCAGGGAGAGGCGAAGGAGATCGTGGAGACAACCGACCTCATAATAACAATTCATCTCCCCTACTCGGACCTGAATCTGGCATCGGTCAATCAGCCGATCTGGGAGGAGACGGTGCGGCAGATGAAGAGCTGCCTTGACCTGGCAAGCGACTTCGCCCGCCTGGCTGTGCTTCACCCCGGCCACTTCTCTCCCCTGGGAATGCAGATGCCTGATAGAGCCTGGTCCCAGAGCATCCTCGGAATCCAGCAGGTCTCTGATCATGCGGCGGAGCTCGACATGAAGGTTGCAGTCGAGAATATGGTCAATATGCCTGCAATACTCGGCAGAAGGCCAGAAGAGGTCATGGGAATAATTGAGACGGTCGACCGCGAGAATGTCGGATTCATATTCGATGTGGGCCATGCCAACACAAATGGAAATGTGCTGGACTTCCTGAAGCTAAAGGATAAGATCGTTCATGCTCATGTCCACGATAACCACGGAGAGAGGGATGAGCACCTGCCTGTAGGAAACGGCACAGTTCCCTGGAAGAAGGTCGCCGAGGCCTTCAAGGGCTACGAAGGCCGGATAGTCACAGAGTCCCGCTCTCTGGAAGAGGGGCAGAGGTCTGTTGGCCGCCTGAAGAAGCTGATGAACATCTGAGGATTGCCGTGTCGATATTTGAGAGCCTCTCCAAAGCCATGCTGGCCGAGTTCGATGCCAAGGACAGGGCGAGGGAGGAGGCATTCAGGCTGTCGCGTGAGGTTGTCAGACACTGCTCATCATCAATTCGCTCTGTCCACAGAGGCGACAACGCGTCTGCAAAGAGGCTGATCGGAGAGGCAGGCCTCGGTCTCCGGAGGATTCGAGAGACTCTGAAGGACCACCAGGATGTGAGGTACGCTGGATTTGTTGACGGGGCCGAGCAGGAGTATGCAGAAGCAGTGAACGTCTATTCTCTCATAGCATTCAAGCGAATTCTCACAGCCGAAGAGGCGGGAGTCGAGAGCGCAAACTACCTCTCGGGCCTGGGAGACGTAAGCGGAGAGCTGCGCCGTCACATTCTGGACCTGATCCGTGCCGGGCGGGCAGATGAGGGCGAGTACTTCCTGGAGGTCATGGAGGAGATACACTCTCTTCTGATGCTCTTCGATTATCCTGATGCAATCACGAGGGGATTGAGGCGCAAGAGTGATCTTGCCAGGAGCATGCTGGAGAGGACCAGGGGAGACCTGACCAATGCCCTCGAGATGGCCAAGATGAAGCAATCCCTATGCAGCCTCTGTGAGCCATCCAATGATGTTAAATAATAAATTAATCCAAATTAAATTTAATGCCAATTTAAATTAAAAACTAATTTAAATTTAAATAATAGATTCAAATATGCAGACCCATAGTATGAATTCTGGAGTGCCAAGAGAATGAAATTTGATCCCAGCTTGATTAAAGAGGCTGCCAAAGAGGATTTTGATAAAGCCTGGCAGCAGGGGAGGGACTATTTAGGCAAGCCCTCACAGAATGAGATGTATCCCAGAAACAGCTATTCCTTCGGGACGGCTCACCCCATATTCGATACAATCCAGAAGCTTCGAGAGGCCTATTTGCGCCTGGGCTTCTCCGAGGCCATGAACCCTGTGATGGTCGATGCCTCTGACGTATACCGCCAGTTCGGGTCCGAGGCCCTGGCAGTTCTGGACCGCTGCTTCTACCTGGCGGGGCTTCCACGGCCCGATATAGGAATGTCTGATGAGAGGGTCTCTCAGGTCAACTCTCTGCTGGGCCGCGCTCTCTCTGCAGAAGAGGCTGAGGCTCTCCGCCAGATTCTTCACGGCTATAAGAAGGGCAAGGTTGAGGGAGACGATCTGGTTGGTGAGATTGCAGGGGCGCTGGGGGCTAATGATGCGCTGGTTTCAGTTATCCTGGAGAAGGTCTTTCCGGAGTTTCGAGAGCTGAAGGCTGAGGCCACGACTCGGACTCTTCGAAGCCACATGACCTCAGGCTGGTTTTTGACTTTATCAGATCTTCATTACAGGAGACGCCTGCCGCTCAAGCTCTTCTCAGTTGACCGCTGCTTCCGACGGGAGCAGGCTGAGGATGCTTCGAGGCTGATGAGCTACTACTCGGCTAGCTGCGTGATAATGGACGAAGAGCTGTCCGTCGAGGATGGAAAGGCCGTGGCTGATGGACTTCTCAGCCAGTTCGGCTTCGAGAAGTTTCAGTTTCGACCTGACGATAAGAGGAGCAAGTACTACACGCCTGGAACTCAGATCGAGGTTTATGCCTATCATCCGGGGCTTGTCGGATCTGCAACCAAGTACAGCAGCGGCTGGGTGGAGGTTGCGACCTTTGGCATCTA
>JBFYLF010000022.1:0-11519 GCA_041305505.1 Methanothrix sp.
CCAAATAGTCTGCTCTTGCGTTCCAGCTGATCCTCAAAAGTTCCCTGGTCATCAGTAAAGATGGCTTTGGCCACGGCCTGCAATAGGATCTTGGCCTCGTCTGAGATCTGATCCGTGCGCAAGACAAAGACGCTGCCAGACCGATCCAGTGTATTGGCATCTGTGCAAGAGGAAATCAAGCCCATAATATCGTCCTGAAGATGCTGTCTGTATCCGGAGCTGTCTTCGTTCCAGATCACTAGATCTACTGCCAATCGCATCATGCGCCAGTAGGCATGGGCCCTCAAGAGCTGGCGCACCAGATCGATGTAAGATCGATCCCCGATTCTCAGAAGTACAATGGGAAGGTCGCCCGAGATGCTGTAAGGCCATAGGCCTGACTGGCCACTGTGATTGCTCATAAGAACGCTGGGGCTGGCACGCCAGGTTGGGTTTTGAGCTGCTGCATGATCATCTGGTTATGAGTCCAGGCCAGGTTAGTGACTCGTTCTGCCATACGCACATCGTGGTATTTATCTATCAGCTCCAGGGCAGCTGCCCGCGTCTCTGCAATGCCGGTGATGAAGTTCACCCGTGAAGTCTCTCCGGGATTGATGGTGACAGTGCACCTGATGGATACGATGGGATCGAGGACTGATCCTTGACTATCTGAGAGCGCAGATGACGCGGTCATTGCCTCAGGATCTGCGAGCGTTCTTCCGCGTCCCATGAACTTCATCCGGTCCGTCTCATAGGAAACTTGGTCGAAATCGATTTTCTTGGCTGAGATCATGTGCAGCATCCATGGCGTTCTCTCGTCCTTCGATCTTGGTCGGCGAGTGCATAGGATCGCAGATCTCTGGCGCAAGATCTCTGTCTCCACGAAGAGCTTGCTGAAAGAGGGATGTGTGGCATCTGCTTCCGGGCTTGTCAAAACCACTTCTGCATAGCTGGTCAGCTCAATCCTTCGCTTTCTCGATGATCGGTTGGTGACGCTGATGCCGCGTAGCTCTACATCATCCTCGGGGGAGACTAAAACTTCGGCATAGGTATCATTGTCCAGTACCCTGGAACGAAACTCTGCCATCGATCCCCGGAAGATGGCCTGATATGTCTCGGTGTCTTTAAGCACAGGCTGATATCCTGCCGACCAGACCTCCCCGCTGTCCAGGTCACGGATATAGAAGAACATGCCATCATTGTCGCGGGTGGGGTCACCATGCCAGCGAGTAACAGCTATATCCTTCCACTTGCTGTAGCCCCCGCCTGAACTGGAGACCATTACGCTGTATCTGCCATTGGAGAGCAGGTGCACCTCAGGCAAGAGAGTGTTCGGATCATCGATGACCCGTTGGGACTCGCGCCAATCCAGCATACCAGCCCTCCAGATAGATGCCGCCACCTCTGATGCATGGGGATAGAAGGGCAAAGCCTTGGGAACCCTTTCCTGGAGAAGCAGATCCGCAGCCTGGAAGATAGGATTGGCCATGAACCTTCTTTGCATGGGTCGATCCAAAAGCACATAAGCCAGAGATAGGAAGCTCATGCCCTGGTGGTGGGCCATGAAGGATTGTACAGTTGCATGGATCTCGTTTGGAGAAAGACGCGAGGGCGTGTAATCGATCGCCTCGTAGAAACCATATCGTCCGATATAGCCCTCGGCTGCCATTCGTTGCAAGTTTGTGCATGCCTCGACAGGTTCAACCATCAAGGCCAGAGCAGAAGCATAAGGGGCGATCACCAGGTCATCAATCAACCCGCGCTTGAACCCCAGGCCGGGCACTCCGAAGGCGCGGTACTGGTATATCTGGTTGATATCGGTCAGGTTGTAGCCGGACTCTGAGATGCCCCAGGGAATTTTGCGGTGATCACCGTATTCGATTTGTCGCCTGACTATGGCTCGATAGGTCTGGTCCAGAAGGGAGTTCTGATAGGAAGGCATGATCAGTTGAGGCATCAGATACTCGAACATGGTTCCTCCCCAGGAGAGCAAAGCCAGCTCTCCGCCTGCGATGGTAAGCATACGACCCAGGGCAAACCAGTGTTCTTGCTTCAGACTCCCTTGGGCGATGGCAACGAAGCTGGCAAGTCTGGCCTCAGAAGCCAAAAGATCATAGCAGCTCTCATCGCGTTTGAGGACGTCGACGTTGTAGCCTATGGCAAGAAGCCGGCGTGACTTATCGAAGAGCAGGTCGTATCTTATTTCAGCCAGGCTGCCGCAGTCGAGGGCAAGCTTCTCGAGGGATGCAATTCTCTGGCTTGTGCACCTTTGCGCATCCATCGTCTTCAGACTAAGCTCTAGCAGCCACTTTCGTTCTGTCTGGCAGTCTTCGCGGAGACGGGAGCTGATTTGATCTATGATGGGCATCAGCTTTCGGGACATCTCCGGAACCTCTCGCAACAATGGAATGAAGTCAAGTCTCAGCAGCTCAGCTTCCAGTTCGCTTCTGCTTCCTCCATGTTCTGTCCAGTCCTTCGCCAGAGAATCCTCCGAGAGAGGATGCTCCAGGATCCACAGAGGAAGCATGGCCCACGGCACCATGTGCATCAGGTCGTCCATATGATCCCGGAGCTGCTGCTCATAAGCTCTTATCCACCACAATAGATCATCATCCGCTTGCAGGCCCAGACGGTCTATCATCAACGCTGCTGCCCCTGCCTGTCGGTCTAGCAATTGCCACCCTGCCGAGAGCTCGCGTGGAGGCGACAAAAGCTCGCTCCAGAATTGATCGATCAGCATGAGAAACTCAGAGGGCTGCATACCCCCCAGGCTCTTATCTGCAGGCTCGCCACCTTCGTTAGCAGCGTCCTTGATGATCTGTAGCGTATCCTGGAGACCGCTGAACACCTGCTCTGGTAGAATCTTCTGGCCCGGCAGTTCGAATAGACCCTGCTGCAGAGTCAGTAAATGGCCGGCCAGGTTACCGCTATCTACAGTTGAGATGTACTTGGGCTGCATCGGCAAGAGCGACTTGGTATCGTACCAGTTGTAAAAGTGGCCCATGAACCGTTCCAGCGATTTCATGGTCTCCAGCGAGCTTTTAGTACGCTCTATCAGCTTTCCTGCGGAGACATAACCGAAGTCATATGCCGCCAGGTTTGCCAACAGAGACAGTCCCAGGTTTGTGGGCGAAGTGCCATTGGCAACTACAGAGCGCGGGTTCTCCTGATAATTGTCCGGCGGAAGCCAGTTGTTTTCGGGACCCACGAATGTCTCGAAGAATTTCCAGGTCTTCCGAGAAAGCTTGCGCAGGAAGATGGTTTGATCCTGGGTCAGGTTTGCTTTAGGTGGGTCAAGAGGCAGGCTGATCCACCAGGCAATGGCAGGTGCGAGGCTCCAGGATGCCAGAAGCGGCCCGACGATGTATTGCACATCAGGACGCCAGAACACCAGATATGAGGCCGTGACAATTGCTGCTGTTGGAGCTATCCACATCGACCTGTAAAATCCAGCTAAATCACTGCTCACGCTACTCCTGGAGCTGCTGGATGAGTTCCATTCCAGCAGCCGCTTATGGGTGAATAGCATTCTCCATCCGGTGCGCAAAACTGCATCCAGGCTGAAGTAGGCCTCATAAGGCAGGAAGGTAAGGCTCAGCCCCGCCTGAGCCAGGTATCTGATAATTGCTCTTGCGGCATAATCCAGGTGCTTTTTTAGAGGCAGCTCGGCAGACTTGTTCAGGATCACGCGGATGCAAGCTAGAACCGATGGTGCCAGAACCGCTCCTACCACCACAGCGGTCCAAAACCCTGGCTGTGGCAGTATCGACCATGCCAAGAACAACAGCAAAATCTGGGCAGGGGTTACGAGACTGCGCCTGAGGTTGTCGAAGATCTTCCATCGGGATAGTCCTGAGATTGGATTATCCATTACCAGGCCGCCCGGACCCGGCACTCGCGTAAGCAGCCAACTGGCAATCTGCCAGTCTCCCCTGATCCATCTGTGCCTGCGGCTAACGTCTGTGGTGTAGCGGTAGGGATAGTCCTCATAAAATTGCACATCGCTTACCAACGCCGCTCTGGCATAGCTTCCCTCCAGAAGATCATGACTTAATATCAGGTTATCAGGAAAGCGTCCACCCAAAGTCTGGGAGAAGGCATCCACGTCGTAGATCCCCTTGCCGGTAAAAGAGCCTTCCCCGAAAATGTCCTGGTAGACGTCCGAGACCTCCCGTGTGTAAGGGTCGATTCCCGGCTCGCTTCCGAAGAGCTTCACAAACCTCGATCGGTCTGCATCAGGCATACCTGAGCTCAGGCGAGGATGGAGTATGCTGTATCCCTCTGCGACATATTGCTTATTCTCATCGAACCTTGGATGGTTGAGAGGGTGAGCCATGGTCTCCACCAGCCGCCGGGCAGAGTCGTAGGGCATCCTGGTATCTTCGTCAACTGTGATGACGTACTTAATCCCGGCCAGGATCGATATGTCTCCTGTAATTTTGGAGAAGCTATTTTCGGATCCGCCTCGCAGCAGAGAGTTGAGTTCCCCGAGTATGCCCCTCTTTCGCTCATAGCCTCTCCAGATCTTCTCCTCAGAGTCCCACCGGCGCAGGCGTGGGAAGAGGAAAAAGCTACTGGCGTGGTACTTTTTGTTAAGAGCCTCGATTCCCTGACGGGCCAGGATCAAAAGATGCTCATCCTCAGGCACGACCTCTTGTCCGGCGTCGACCAGATCCGTCAGAAGGCCGAAGTGGAGGTTTGTATCCCGGTTTGCCAGGTATCGAACCTCGATGCCCTCCAGCAGATCCTTGACTTTTTCAGGGTTGGTCAGAACAGAAGGCACCACCACCAGCGTTCGCAGCTCTTGCGGAATGCCTAAAGAGAAGTCCATTCTTGGGAGTGCATGAGGACTGACCAGCACAGTAGCCAGCCAATTTACCAGGCCTACTGCAGGACTGCTTATGCATATCACCAGGAAGATGGAAGAGAGGACCAGCATCCAATCGCCCGATCCGAGCTCCTGAGCCTTGCTCAGTACTGCAGCAGCGATGAGTGCTGTAAACAGCGTTATGGTGCCGAGATAGCAGAGCAGGGGGAATTGGTGAACAGGCCCACTTAGAGACTCCCTCAGCGACCGGCTCACTCCGGCAGCCCTCTTAAGTTCAGGTAGCCCCTTATCTATAAGATAGAAACCAACGTGTGCACTTCGATCTTCGCTGCCTTTGGCCTCAAAACTCTCCTGGGATAGTTTTACTGCCTCAAGTGCGACCTCTTCCTCAGAGAGCAAGCTGAGCTTTGCGATCCTCTCAACTGTGTGGCGGTAACGATCCCGGGTGGCAAAGTCCATCTGACTATATGTGCCCACAGGATCCAGGTGCAATGCCTTCTCTACAACGCTCGTCCCCTCTACAAATTTCCTCCAGTCCATGGACTCAAGAAAACGAAAGCTTCCGATGTTGTTGCCTATGGAGACCTTATCGGCGGTCTCTTGCTGCATATCCTCCTGGACCATCTGCTCGATGGTCTTTCCCTTCTCCGAGAGGCACTCTTCAATCCATATCAAAGGGACAGTCAGAACATGGCTCTGTCCCTCCAACCTTCGGGCAAATTCAGCTACAAAAGCACTGGACATTGGTGGGCCTGAGCGAGCCAGATCAGCTACCACAACTATCATGCTCTTTGGCTCAGTCTCTGCCGTCAAAATTACCTGATCTGCCCAGTATCCTGCCAGGTTGCGGTCAATCCTGGCCCTGGCAATTCGCAGTGAGATACGCCGCAGATTCTCTATCAGTGCCAGGCGGAGCACTATGGCAACAGCCCACAGCTCGCCCAGGTTAAGGACGGTGATCGTCTGATAAGCATCCACGAAGCGCTTCAGGCTTTCCGCATCCACCCGACCATCGGTATGAAGGATCAACTCCTTGGCAATATCATAAATGCGCGGGTAGCCGGCCAGCGGCCCTCTCAGCATATGCGGCAGTTCTTTGCTGTAACCTTTCGGTAGATGCCGCTTAGCCATGCGAATCTGATCTTCTATCTTGTAGAAGTTGTCCAGCAGCCATACAGATGCCGGTGCAATTCGCAGGTTTGATGCCACGGCCTCCATCAGCAACTCATTTACCTGTAGCAGGATCACCTCGTTCTCGGCCAGCCTTGGCAAAAGCAGGTCCTCGCCGGGCATTGGATCAACTTCATGGCGTTCTGCCAGTGCTTTAGCATGCCGCACCAGTTGGTTTGTGCTGAACAACTCAGATCGTAGCGGCTGCTCATCGCTGTATTGGCGCAGGAAGACATCGCTGTCGAGGCGCGCCTTGAGACGGTTTGAGGTCCTATGAGCTGGATTTTGGCTTAGAATCAATTCTTGACACCCATTTAGGCAGTGGTTCAATATGTGCTGTCTGCCATATGTTGGCAGGAAGATCCCCAAACTCCAACTAAATAAAAAGAGTTCAGAGCTATGATGTATCTATCTTGATCATCGATTATAACATATTATCGCTCTGCATTGAATACGGATGCCCTTCCCAGCCGCAGCAATATGCGGGGTTTACGATGAAAATAGACGCATCGTTGAAATCATCTCATCTGTTCTGCTTCTCAGCCACCAAGTCCTCGAACTCACGGGTGGCATCGATGCCTTCCAGCTCCCTTTTCTCAATTAATGCGGTCTCTTCGATGCACTCGATCTTTGTCTCCCCGTCCACGATCACCACTGACTTGGCCCTGGCCACTGAAGAGAGGCTGCTCATGAGCCGGGCCTTCTTGAGCATGCTTGAAGAGAATTTGCTCACGCCGGTCAAGACCACCAGATCATCGGTTCTGGTTATGGCATTGAACGGGGCCTGAGCAGTCGGAACCACATCGAAGCCGATCTCCAGGAGCAGGCGCAGGATGTTGTCGGTTACCTGTCCACTCTCTTCTACTGAAGGGCCTGAATGGAAGGGATCTACGGGCAGAATCAGCTCCTCCTGGAAGATCTCCTCGAGCTTGATGGCTACGTCCACTGATGTATCCATATCCTCGACCTCGTACTTGCTTATTGTGCGGCGGGAGACGCCTA
The DNA here is from genome assembly GCA_041305505.1 of Methanothrix sp. GTDB lineage: Archaea > Halobacteriota > Methanosarcinia > Methanotrichales > Methanotrichaceae > Methanothrix. Next base: position 6,980 of record JBFYLF010000022.1, read on the forward strand.
ACTCAGATGCCAGTGCACCCAGGGATATGCCCCGCTCAAGGCGCATCTCCCTCATCCTCGTCCCATCGATTCGCACATAAAGCCCTCCGTGCGCAGCATAGACCAGCGGCAGTGCATCATCAATCAGGCAGTCGGCAAGGGTGGTAAGGCTGAGCGTTGGAATGCCGTATCGAAAGTAGACAGCCCCCCTCTCAAGGTATTGATCTCGCGTCTTCTCCCCAACGAGAATCGGGCTTCCCAAAAGGTGCTTGGCAAGGCGGCGCACTTCGGTTGCAGTCTGCTCGTTGAGGCCATCGATATTGGTGAGGATCTTGAGGAGCAGGAAAAGATCTCCCTTCCTGGCGGCGAGGTCGAAGGCCCTGGGACGGAGATAGCAGCGATCGGATGTCGAGAACCCGGCCTGCCTCAGAACCTCCTCCACATTATCGGCGAGAAGTTCTTTATCCATCATTATATATCTCGGTTTGACGGCTATTTAAGGTTGACCATGTATATCGGAATAGATGATACCGATTCTGAAAGAGGGCTATGCACCACCTACCTGGCGGCTGTGCTCATGGAGAGGCTCCTGCCCCTGGGCGAGTTTGTTGGCTGGCCAAAGTTGATCAGACTCAACCCTTGCGCCCGTTTCAAGACACGCGGCAATGCAGCTCTATCCTTCCAGATTGAGAGCGACAGGCCCGATGAGGTCTGTCAAATGGCTCTACGAACCCTTCTGGAATTCTCCGACTTTTCAGGCACGAACACCAATCCCGGACTTGTCATCGCAGAAGGGGTGACGCAGAGGATGAAAGACTTCTATCGCAGGGCTGTGACTGAGATCCTTGAGATAGACGAGGCCAGAAGGCTGCTTGATGAAGAGGGGGTCTGGTACCGGGGCTTTAAAAACTGCCGGGGTCTTATAGGCGCATTCGCAGCAGTGGGATCTGAGCTTTCTGACTTTACATATGAGCTGATAGCCTACAGGGAGAGGGGGCGCTGGGGCACGCCGCGCCAGATAGATGAGGCATCGGTCTGGAGGGCAGATGCCCTGACATATCCGCGCACATGGGATACCGTGGACCATCGCAACAAACGAATCGTCTTTGCCCCCCACTCAGGAGATCCCGTCTTGTTTGGCATCAGGGGATCAGATCCTGAAGCTTTGAAGAAGGCATTCCAATGCATAGAGTGTGAGCCTGTGGAAAGGAGCGTCATATTTCTGACTAACCAGGGCACAGACGCCCATATCCTGGAAGGCTCCATAGGTGATGTCCGGGATAGCCAGAGCTATAGGCTGCGTGGCAGTGTGGCAGCGCCTGCCAGCTCAATAGCGGGCGGCCATCTCTTCTTTACTCTGGAAAGCGGCGCAGAGCGGATCGAATGCGCAGCCTTCGAGCCCACAAAGGACTTTCGCTCTATAGTCAAGCAGCTTGTCCCGGGTGATGAGCTTGAGGTCTTCGGATCTGTGCGGGAAGGCACCCTCAACCTTGAGAAGATCAATGTCATCAGGCTGGCGGAGAGGGAGACGCTCGAGGCACCTCTCTGTCCGCAGTGCGGCAAGAGGATGGAGTCAGCGGGCAGGAACCAGGGATACCGCTGCCGCCGCTGCAAGACCCGAGCCCCGGGCCGTGAGCGTCAGGCCGCCCCATGCACTCTGGAACCGGGCTACTATGAGGTTCCACCCTGCGCCCGCCGGCATCTATCAAAGCCTCTGGTGAGAATGAGGGGCGAAACGGTGCATCCTTCCAGATAAACGTCAGAAGCCGAGCGGAAAAAATATTAAAAGAGGATGGCAAAGGCCATCTTTCTCATTTCATTTTTCAGATGAGGTTACTTCTTGAAAGCGCCTTCCAATGGCGGGATGACCTGCTTCTTGCGGGAGAGGCACTTCTCCTTGTAGATGGAGTTGTTGGCGAGCTTTCCGCCGAAAGCCTTCTCGAAGCCCGCTGCGGCTGCCTCGTTTCCTACGAATAACAGATCACTGGCCTCCTTCATAACATCTGTAAGCATGAGGACGATCATGTCCAGCTTCTCAGCCTCCTTCATCTTGTTCATCTCATCAAGGATGGCTGCTCTCTTGGGCGCCAGATCTGCGAGATCCATGACCTCGACCTGACCCACGCCAGACTTGGTGCCTGAGAAGTCAAACTTCTTGAAGTCGCCCATCAGTATCTCCTTGGCGGACTTGGCTGACATGTTGCTCTTTGCCTTCAAGAGCTCCATACCGAATGCCATCGGGTCCACGCCTGAGATCTTGGACAGCTTCTCAACTGCGGCCTTGTCGCGAGGGGTGCAGGTTGGGGACTTGAAGAGCACAGTATCCGAGAGGATTGCTGCCATCATCAGCCCGGCCATCTCCCTGCTGATAGCGATGCCGCTTTGCTCATAGAGGTTCGCGATGATGCCGCCGGTCGCGCCAACGGGCTCGTTGAGGAAGAATATGGGCTTTCCGGTGGCTATGCCGCCGATCTTGTGGTGGTCGACTATCTCAACTATGTTCTCCGGATTCAGCTTGTCAACAGCCTGAGCCATCTCATTGTGATCTACCAGTATGACCATCTTGTCTGTAGCATCGGTGAGCTTCTCTGGATAAGCCACCTTGAAGTAGTCCAGCAGGAACTTCGTTTCAGCATTGATGTCTCCTGCGGCTGCAGGAACAGCTTCCTTCATGCCAAGTGCATTCTTGAGATTGGCATAGGTTATTGCTGATGTTACTGAGTCTGTATCAGGGCTCTTGTGCCCAACCACATAGATCTTGTCGGTCAAATGAAGCACCTCAGCATTGTTAATGTACAACATCAACTTAAAGCTTACTAGGCAGCAAAGACCGCAGAGGAGGAAATAGGTTCATTCTCCGGGAAAGCTTTATAAATCGGGGCTTCATTCAAATGATGTCCCTTTAGAGGGCTGGCATGAGCATAGAATTTCCTTCTGCTGTGAATGCCGGTGCAAGAAGGGGACTACAGGCCGCGTTGATAGGTCCTTGTGGTAGGATATTGACTTTCAGGTCTACCTGTGACCATAAGACAACCCAGATGCGGTACAGACGCCCGCTGCGAGGGTTACTGGACTGACTGCGGATACCCATCGGATGACGTGCCAGAGTTAGTATCGGGCGATAGCCTTAATTTTCCTGTTGTCAGCAGACCAATGATTTAAATCGATAGCTTAATCTCTTTCATTCTCTTAAACTCATAGCGTGTCGGGCTACCTCATCACACTGGAAGGCATAGACGGCTGTGGAAAGAGCACAGCTTTAGGGCATATTGCCGATATGCTTGGCAGGTCTGGGGAGAGAAGGATTGTTCTCACAGCCGAGCCCACCACAGGCGAGGCAGGCCGGATGCTGAGAGATGAGATGGCAAGATCTCAAGATGAGAATGCACAGGCTCCTGCCGCACTACTGATGAAGGAACTCTTTCTTTTCATGGCTGATCATGCAGATCATCTTGCAAGAACCGTCATCCCATCACTCGAAGATGGGGCGATTGTGCTTTCTGATAGATATTCAGACTCAACCGCCGCCTATCAGGGCGTAACTTTAAGCAAAGTCGTCCCTGATCCTGTCTCATGGATCCAGAATATCTTTCAGCCTTGGGATAGAATACCAGATAAAACGCTGCTCTTCCTCCTGGATCCCGAAGAGGCATTAAAGAGGATGAGATCGCGTCCGGGGAGAGATAAGTTCGAGAGACTGGATTTTCTAAAGGCTGTTGACGGAAACTTCCGGCGCATGGCGTCCATGGAGCCAGACAGATTCGTTTTGATCGATGCTTCGCAGGATGAGAGAGCTGTAGCGGCTGACGCGATGGCAGCGCTCATAAATCTCATCGGCTAAGGTCATCTATTCGAGAAGGGCCAGATCTATCAGCCTCTTGGCCCAGGCCAGCTTCTTCTTCTTTCGCGGAGTGACGCTTTGATCATCGAAGTCGAATCCTTTGAGTTCTACCTCACTGGCACCTAGCTCCTTTGCCATAAAGACGGCCCGATCTCCGTCTGTGAAGCCACCGAAGTTATAGAGGCCGGGAGGTGGACGGCACTGCGCAGTCCCTATGACCCGATCCAGCAGGGGCACATATCTTTGCAGCGCATCCAGGTTGTCCCCGTGAGCATGGACGATAGCTATCGAGCCCATTTTATTGGCCTTTTGGATGACGGGAAAAGGCCCGTCGAGGTCTGTGACAACAATGGCCGGCAGCATTCCGCGCTCCAGGAGCGCTTCAACAGCTCCGTCTGCGGCCAGGAAGACTGCATTCTCCTCTTGATCTGATTGCATCTGCTCCAAATCCAGGCGCAGGCATGGAGCATTGCCGCATACCACCACCCTTCTCCCGGAGAGCATCTCTGCTGCTGCAGAGAGTGGAGCTATGCGGCCTTTCAGGAGGTCTCTTAGGATATCGGCTGCTTCTTCATCCCTTCGGGCGGAAAAGCCGAAGTCCTCTATGATGGAGAGGTATATGGGCTCCCAGGCAGCGAAATGCATGCGAAATAGTCAGCTACAGACCTAAAAGTGCTTTTCCCTTGGAGGATTATGCATTAATCTCAAGAAGGGATTACC
>JBFYLF010000023.1:0-11668 GCA_041305505.1 Methanothrix sp.
AGGAGGTGGGAAAGAAATGAGAAAACTGATAGCTGTTTTGGTTATTATCGCCATGGCCGTAGTAGGCATGGCCGGTGCAGCCAACTACATGTACGAGAAAGCATCGGTCAAGGGCGTAGGATACAAGAACGTAGAGATGATCATTTCAACCCAGACTGGCTTTAACGGCCAGAAGCTGGTAGAGAAGGAATCCGGCTCCGGTAACGTAATCACCGAGAGGACTGAGCTCGAGGCAGAGAGGCAGCTGAACAGGGCTGGCGTCCCAATTGGATCCATCTGGGTTCCACCGGTAGCTGACGATCCGCAAACCGAAGTAGATGAAACTGCAGAAGGCTATTGGTCACAGACCATCTGCGCCTTCCCAACAGGCACTAGCTGCCCAATGGATTACATCAACTTCACCAAGGAAGCTGAGTTCGAGTACATGCCAGTCTCTTACCAGACCGGAACATACGATCAGAAGTGGGTAGAGAAGCTGTGCGTCCAGAACTACAGAATCGGCGCTGTGCTGACTGAGATGTACACACATGCCGAGCACCTGCAGAAGACAACCGAGGTCAAGACCAGAAAGACAACCGAGGTCAAGACCAGAGGATACGGCATGGTTCAGAACAGGGTTGATGGCTCCGCTGGCACTGCATACGACAATGCAAATGGCTGCCCAGCCTGCTGCACTGGTGTCCTCGAGGCTAACCTCAACAGCAACGTCATCGGCGTTGCCCACATCGGATGGCTCTCCCGCGACCCAGCAGCTGACTACCAGCTCAAGGGACGCCATGCTGAGTACGGCAGATCCGTCGAGGACCTGACCGGTGTCTTCTCTATCGAGAAGTTCATCCAGCTCTGGGGCAACTCAACATGCGGCGCAATCAGCGTTGACTGGCTGCCCTGCGTGTAAAGTAAGCCAAAACTTGAAACAATTGAAGTCCGGCTCAGGTGCCCTTCGGGGGCCTTGAGCCTTCCTTATTTTTTATAGCATCTGCTTGAAGTTCGGTAAGTGATATCCGCATTTTCAAGCCAGGGCATCTGATCGCCCGAAAGAGGTTCCGATAAGCTTGAACATATCTGCCTTTGACGATATCCTGCTCGTATATCATTGAAGGAAATAATGCTATTTAAGGCTCAACCGATATCCGATCCGACTTTGGAGCGGATAGAGTCTGTGGCTCTGACGGCTCTTTGCTGTAAATAGCACCTCTTTGATTAGGCCAGAGATATGCCAATCGATAAATTAGAACTTGCAAGGCTGCAACAGATAATCCAATCCGCAAGAGTCAGCCTGGGCGGTGAATAATCTAAAGGAGATCTATATCTAAAAGGGCTCTTCGCTATTTCCTGTGGGTAACCATAGGATATCGATTCGCAATTCCTGATACAAAGACCCGCAATGAGTCCGGCTTGAGGAGCGGTTGGCATTGATTCTATCACTAACGGCTGTATTCTGGTAATTTGGGGATGACTCTGATCAAGCCCCAGAATTCGAGCCCACCCACACAAAACAGCGAGGAGCCTCTAAAAGATTATGGAGAGAGAACCCCTAGCTTCTGGCTAGAAAGCTATCTCTATGGTCCTCCCATTGATAATGTCATCCTCACTCACACTGAGGTTCTGCATCTTAACGCCGTTCGCATTTCCAGAGTAGATCAAATATGGGCTTATCGCATGACAATCATACAGGCCCTCTGTTGAGTAGGGTACTCTCACCTCGAATACGCCATCTCTCTTGACCGCTTCGTTGGCATAAATGAAGGCCCTATCCTGATTCGAGGTCATATTAAGAATAGCTCCCACGTTCTGGTCAGGCCCGGATCTGATCCTTATCAATGCACCAGGGACATATTCGAAGACCTTGACATAGCTCTTTGGCGGATTCTCACCCACAAATGTCTTTGATTCGTAGATAAGCCGGAAGTGACCTGTCTCAGCACCATCGCGGAAATAGAGCTTTCCTAAAGTCGTATTAAAGAGCCTCTCTGTTGGGAAGACCTGGATTTGCGAACCAGCATCCTCCGCCTTGAAATAGGTTAAGATGTCCTCATTCGCCCAGGTCGTTATAGCTCCCAGCTTGCCATAAGCCATGCTATGATCGACAAAGACGTATCTTGATCCTCTTGCATCCATCAAGGCGGTGGCATTTTCTTCCCTCTCAGAGAGATAGAATTTTGCAGCATCCTCCCAGCCTGCCTGGAAGTTGTTTGCCACCACAGGCCTCTCAGCTAAATACATAATCCAGTTGCCGTAATCCCACCAGCACATGACGCTGTACTCAGGTGTCTTTTCGGGAGAGGCAAAGTAGCTGGTGACGTTGCTATTGTCCTTCAGCCAGGCAATGGACTCCTGCCAATCCCCTTCGACTTCCGGAGGGGCTCCGCCTGCTACAGTGAAAAAGGTCTCCGCAATTGTGGGCATCGTCAAAGCCAGGAATATAGCTATGATCGGCAACAAAGTCATCTTTTGATTCCTTTCACTCAACCATTTCTTTGCTAGGTCAAGGACAAAGAAGAAAAGAACGCTTACCAAAATCCCCATAGCGACTGTGGAGATATAGAGAAACCTGAGCTGTCCGAAGGTTAAGATGAGAGCCGAAAATGACAACACAAGCAATAGGATCAGCCCCTGTCGCCTAGAGCCCTCGCTTCTCCTGATGATGGCATAGAGAGCTGCCAGGCCAGCAAATGAATAGACCAGATTCAATCCCAGCCTCGATAATGCCACCTGGCGAAATGTAGTCATATTATAGATCAGAGGCTCAGCCTCTGATATCTTTCCAATCATCCCTCCGCCCCAGATATACTCAAGACCGGATTGAATTATTCTCCCCAATCCGAGAGATCCGCCGAAAGATAGGGATAGGAGCACCAAGGCGAAGGCCATCGCGATGATAGAGAGCGGAAAAGCCGCCCACCTGATGTTCCTCTTTGCCATGAAATAGGAGACCGCAAACATTATGGATACGGCAACAAACGCAGCCGCGATTCCAGCAAAGGAGGGCGAGAGCCATGAAGCACTCGAGTATGGCAGAACAAGGATCAGAGCGACGGCGAGGGCCAGCATAAGCGTCATCGACGTCTCACGAGATGATCTCTTCTCTTTGAGGTCCAATGTAATCTGAATCAAAGCATAAAGGGGAAACATGGCCATGTAAATGATGGACCCATACCAGGTATATGCCAGTCCAGCAATGGCAACGCCTGCTAAAGCCGCAAAGACATATCTCCTCTGGCTTTTGCAAAATGCCAGGATCAGGAATAGGAAAGCGCCGAGAAGAAGCAGGACCTCAAGGCTGTGGTGATCCATTGCCGCAAACTTCGTATACTGAAGAAAGTTAGGGGCCAGGACGGTCATGAAGCTGGCAAGGATTGCCACCTTATGATCGAAGATCTCCCTGATCAGATAGTATACTGCTACAGTGGCTATGGTGCCTATGAGCAGCGGGACGAAGGATGCAGCCATCTCCACGCCAGGTTTGGTATCCTGACCCAGAATCAGACAGAATGCCGCACAGATATGATCGAAGAGAGGAGGCCAGAGATTGTCCCATCCATGAGGATAATTCAGATATGAATCGAACCAGAGCACATCTGGAAAGTTGCTCGATGTATACAATATTCTGCGCATATGATAGAATTCGTCGAACCCTGGAAAGAGAACACCATTCTCTGTAAGCGATGCTCTCCCCGCAAGAAATCTCAGCAATAGGCCGAGGATGACGACTCCCAAAAGCTCTGCCGGCTCGCTCCTCTTCCCGTGATCCATGGCTCTTGGGTAAAGAGATTCATCATATAAAAGTCTGGCTCTTTTTGGATTTGCAGAGTCTGGAAAAGGATTTCGAAGGGGAAAAGCTTAACAGACATAGGAACAACGAACCGGAATGTGCCAGATGTCACATTGATCATTCCAACCAGAAACGAGGCTCTGACGATCTGCGAGTGCATAAAGAGAGCACAGCAGGTATTCTCCGAGATGGGCCTCGAAGGGGAGATACTGGTCTCAGACAGCTCATCGGATCAGACACCGGAATTGGCAGCCTCCTCTGGAGCAAGAGTGATAAAGCCTGAAAAGCTGGGATATGGAAACGCTTACCTTGCCGGATTCGAGGAAGCCAGTGGAGACGTTATAGTTCTGATGGACGGCGATCTGACATACGATCCCAGCGACATGAAGAGCATGATCAGCATATTGAAGAGGGGCGGATGTGACCTGGTCATGGGATCAAGGCTCAGGGGAGAGATCCTCCCAGGAGCAATGCCAGCTCTCCACCGCTATATCGGCAATCCGTTCTTGACATGGATCTTGAATAGGCTCTTCTCCACAGACATATCCGATGCCCACTGCGGCCTTCGGGCCATAACAAGGCCTGCCTTAAAGAGCCTGAATCTGAGGTCCGCAGGAATGGAATTCGCCTCGGAGATGCTGATAGAGGCAGCGGACAAGAACCTTCGGATCTGCGAGGTTCCAATCGTCTACCACCCCCGCAGAGGCTCATCCAAGCTGAACTCCTTCACCGATGGTTGGAGACACCTTCGTTTCATGATGCTCTACAGACCCGAGCCATTTCTGCTGATTCCTGGGTTTATAGTCCTTCTTCTGGGATTGCTCTTGGCGGCGGGAGTTTATCTTGGCGGAGGCCTCCGGGTTCATTCCACGATCCTCGGGGGGCTGCTGGTAATAATAGGCTACCAAATGCTCCTGGGTGGAGTGTACTTCAGAGCATTCGCCGCCTTTTACACCCCCCACAGAAAGGGAAGAATTGAGAGGCTGATGAGCTATCATTCACTCGAGAAGGAGCTGCTCCTGGGCGTCCTGCTGCTGGCGGCGGGCACGCTCATCGGAATAAGAGTCCTCCTGAGCTGGAGCGCATCTGGCTTTGGAGCCCTGTATTCAGCTCAGAGCGCAATGATGGCCATGATATTATGCATCCTGGGAATTCAGACCCTCTTCTCAGGAACATTCATAAGCCTGCTCTTGCTCAAAAACGATCAGCAGGATTAGAGTTCGGCTTTGATCCAGGCGTCCTCCTTAAAGAAGGCCCCGCCACCATCTCTCGTTCTTCGAATACCAATCGATGGTCTCTCTCAAAGCATCTTCGAATCTATGCTGCGGTCTGTATCCCATATCATGGATCTTGCTCGAGTCTATTGAGTAACGAAGGTCGTGCCCGGGCCGGTCTGCCACATGCTCGATGAGGCTCTCAGGTTTATTCAGGATAGACAGAATGCGCCCTGTGATCTCCAGGTTTGAGAGCTCGCATCCTCCGCCGATGTTGTAGACCTCGCCTGGACACCCCTTCTCCAGGACGAGATCGATTGCCCGGCAGTTGTCCTGAACATAAAGCCAATCTCGAATGTTCCTGCCCGAGCCATAAACCGGAAGGCTCTGATCCTTGAGGGCTCGCAGCACGAAGAAGGGTATGAGCTTCTCTGGATACTGGTAAGGCCCGAAGTTGTTTGAGCTTCTGGTGATGATAACAGGAAGGCCGTATGTCTTGAAATAGGCAAGAGCCAGCAGATCTGCTCCCGCCTTGGAGGCCGAGTAAGGAGAAGAGGGATTGAGGCGGTCCGACTCGACGAATGAGCCATGCGATGCGCTTCCGTAGACCTCGTCCGTCCCTATCTGGACGAACTTTCTCAAATTCGAACCCCTTGCCTCGTCCAGCAAAACCTGCGTTCCCAGAACATTGCTTCGAATAAAGGACGATGGACCATGAATTGAGCGGTCGACATGAGTCTCGGCTGCGAAATTGACAGCCGCATCGCAGCCGCGCATGGCATCATGAACCGCGGTCGGATCGCAGATGTCTCCTTCTAGAAAAGTTATCTCCTTCATAACATCAGAAAGATTCTCCAGCCTTCCGCAGTACGTCAGAGCATCCAGGACAACAACATCACTGCCAGGCCTGGACTTCAAGATATGACGAACGAAGTTGCAGCCGATGAATCCGGCCCCGCCGGTCACAAGAATCCTCATGAGATTTATCTTCCTCAGCCGTGCCTCTTTCCAAGAGTCAGTATCCAGTCATAAGGTATCATATCGCTATCGGGAGGTAATCTGTACTCATCGGGCTCCTGGCGGTCGTATGGAAGATCCGGGATGCTCAGGAAGTAGGCCGTCTCGTCACCGATGGCCTTGAAGCCGTGATAGACCATAGGGGGCACGCTTATGATCATAGGATTCTTCTCTCCTACAAAGAACTCATTTATCTCCCCACATGTGCTCGATCCCGCCCTGCCATCGTAGAGAGCAACCTTCATCATCCCCTTTATGCATGTGAAGTTGTCAGTCTGCTTCTTATGGTAGTGCCAGGCTTTGACGACGCCTGGGTAGGCTGTCGTCAAATAGACCTGGCCGAAGCCTCGAAATATCTCATCATCGCAGCGCATGATCTCCATAAGCCAGCCGCGCTCATCGGGAATCACCCTCAGATTTTTGGTCTTCACGCCGTCTATCACACTCTCACCTCTGAGCCGTCTCCGACAATGAATCTGTAGCCGTTCGGCTTTCTGGACCTCTCGCCTATGACCACATGAGTGCCTATGAGGCTATCTACGATCTTGCCCTGAAAGTCGATCTTCGTCCCATCCATCACAATCGAGCCCTCGATCTCAGCGTTATGTATCTCACAACCATTTCCAATGCTGGTATACGGGCCTATATAGCTGTTGGAGATTCGGCAGTTCTCTCCTATGATTGTGGGACCGCGAACTGTCGACTCATCATCCAGAATTGTGCCTTTCCCCATCTCCACTCTCCCCTGAAGCATTGAGCCCCCCTGGACCTGGCCTTTGCAGGAGGGTTTGAGCCCGTCAAGGATCAGGTTGTTGGCGCTGAGGATGTCTCCAGGCATTCCGGTATCCTTCCACCAGCCACTAACCAGGGAGGCTTTGACATGATAGCCTCTGTCGATCAGCCACTGTATAGCATCTGTGATCTCGAGCTCGCCTCTCCAGGAGGGGCTGATCTCATTGACGGCCTGAAAGATAGCAGGCGAGAAGAGGTATACGCCCACAAGGGCCAGCTTTGATGGCGGAACCTTTGGCTTTTCCACAAGGCGCACTATCTCACCCTTTTGGTTCAGCTCAGCCACACCAAACCTCTCAGGATGGTCCACCTCTGTGAGGAGGATCGAGGCGTCGGCTCCACCTTCGAGGAAGCGATTTACATGCTCGACTATTCCGTTGCAGAGGAGATTGTCTCCAAGATACATCACAAAAGGCTCGCCTGCAATGAAATCCTGCGAGATCTGGACAGCGTGGGCCAGGCCGCGTGGCTCATCCTGAAATATGAACTCGATTCTGGCATCCCAGATATGGCTTTCAACCGTCTTCTGGACCTGATCGCGATTCGGGCCGACAATTATTCCTATCTCGCGAATGCCGCAATCAATGAGGTCTTCAATGGCATAGAAGAGTATGGGCTTGTTTGCAACAGGGATGAGCTGCTTTTGCTGGGAGTAGGTGAAAGGCCGCAGCCTCGTGCCATGTCCTCCGGAGAGAATCAGCCCTTTCATATTCACCATCAACCCCAAGCTTCTATCCGCTCCATTCCGGATGGATAATGGTTCAACTGGTCGATGATGATATCCCAGAGGCTGGATTTGACCTCAACGCCAGTGACCCGGATATTCTTATTCTCGGAACTCATGCTCACTCTATCCAGCGATCCAATGATGATTTTATACGAGGGCAACAATCAACCGAATTTGTGAATTCGAGGCCCTATGCTTATGCCCTCTACCTGTCACCCATGCGAAAACAAGATTTAAAGCTAACCCAGGACAATTAAGCCCTCCGCAGACGAATCTCTTACGAAGAGAAGCCACAAGATCCCCAGAGAGACTCAGAGGAACTTGTATTTAAATATCTGATCCCACCTCGGATAGGAGGTGAATGAGAGTGGAGCTGATGATAGACAAGTCGAGAAAATACGAGGCTGACAGCCTGCGATGAAGATACTGCATACTCCAGTCAGGCTTTATGCCGCGGGTGGCGTCGAGAGTTATGTCATTAACCTCACCAGATCGCTGGCAGATCTTGGCCACCAGGTTGCAGTCATCTGCTCGGAATCGGATAAAGATATGGCCTCTGACCCCAGGGTATCGGTCAGGACACTTAAAAGCTGCTGCAAGATCGCAAACACCAATCTCACACCAGGGCTGCCACTGGCGCTTTTGAGAGAGGATTTCGATATCATGCACACCCATCTTCCAACTCCCTGGAGCGCAGACTGGAGCGCCTTGGCCTGCATGGCAAAGAAAAGACCCCTTATCCTTACGTATCACAATGACATCGTAGGAAGGGGCTACGCCGGGCCGCTGGCAGGCCTCTACAATGCCACGGCCCTCAAGCTGCTCCTTCGAAGGGCAGACAGGATTCTTGTGACAAGGCCCAGGTATGTTTCAAGACGGCTTAAGGATCACATGGATAAGATCCGGTTCGTGCCTGTGGGAGTTGATGAAGTGGCTTTTTCGAGCAGAAAAGCAATGCCGGAGGGAGATATATTCTTCCTGAGCGTCCTCGACGAGTTTCACAGATACAAGGGGCTGGATGTGCTGCTGGATGCACTTCAGAGCGTCAAGAAGGAGATCCCTGATGTCATGCTGGTTGTTGGAGGCGGCGGATCACTGCTGGAGCATTACAGAAGTCAAACGAAGGCCTTGGGGCTCGATGAGAACGTGAGGTTCATGGGCCGGATTTCAAAGGAGAGGCTGCTGGAGATATACAATGGCTGTAAGCTGTTCGTTCTGCCTTCAATTTCTTCAGAGCAAGAGGGTTTCGGTATAGTGCCGCTGGAGGCGATGGCCTGCTCGCGCCCGGTGGTGGTCACGAATATAGTCGGCATGGCCGATGACGTGGCAGAGAGAGGGGGCGGTCTGGTTGTAAGCCCGGGAGACGCACGGACGCTTGCCTCGGCCATAGTCTCCATTCTGAAAGACGAGCAGATGGCAACCAGGATGGGATTGGCAGCAAGAAGATTGATAGAGGATAAGTATAGCTGGAAGAAAGTGGCGGCACAGGTTGAGATGATTTACAGGGAGGTTGTTTGATTCCGGGCAAGATAAGCGTCATCGTCGTCAACTTCAACGGCAAGAGGTTCCTGGATGATTGCCTCAGCTCCCTTGCACTCCAGACATACGGGGACTATGAGGTGATAGTAGTTGACAATGCCTCAAAGGATGGGAGCGCGGAGCATGTCACCTCTCGCTACCCTTGGGCGAGAGTGGTCAGAAACGAGATCAATCTCGGATCTACCGGAGGCAACAACTCCGGAATTCGTGCAGCTCGCGGCGAGTTCATAGTCACACTCAACAACGACACCCGCGTTGAAAAAGACTTCCTTGAGCATCTAATCCGCCCCATGTCGGATGAGAGTGTCGGGATGTGCGGGAGCAAGATGATCTTTTCCAATGGCAGGATCAACTCCACTGGCCTGTGCATCTCGCGAAGCGGGGCAGCCTGGGATAGAGGGGTTAACGAGGAGGACCGAGGGCAGTACGATCGAGAGCGAGAGATCCTGGGGCCCTGCGCCGGAGCAGCTCTCTACCGCAAGAAGATGCTCGACGAGATAGGGCTATTCGACGAGGATTTCTTCATATTCATGGAGGACATCGACCTTGCATTTCGGGCTCGCTATGCAGGCTGGAGAGGCGTTTATGTACCCGAGGCTATCGCCCACCATCTGCACGGAGCGACAGCCGGTGTGGGATCGGATATAGCCGTCTACTACGGCAACAGGAATATCATGTGGCTGCCCGTCAAAAATTATCCTCTTCATTTCCTGATCTTATGCCTTCCCTGGATCATAGGAAGAAACCTTATGGTCCTGCCCTATTACACCTTGAAAGGCAGGGGAAGGGTGGCACTGAGGGCCAAACTGGACGGCCTGAGAGGGCTTCATGCGATGATCAAGAAGAGAAGAGATGTTCTGCGAAAGGTCCCGGACGGCCAGGTGATCAGATACATTAATATGTGGGCTGGACCCAAGCGAGCCTGAGATGTGGGTTGTAGAATACAGAGAGCTGATCAGGATTCTGACCATCAGCGACCTCAAGATCAAGTACCAGAATTCCGTCTTGGGTTTTGGCTGGTCTCTGCTAAGTCCGCTTCTCATGATGCTGGTCCTCTATTTTGTGTTCAGAGGAGCCTTCAATGCAAGTCAAGATAATTATGGACTTTATGTGCTGATAGGCATTGTTACCTGGCGATTTCTGTCCATCAGCACAACTAATTCCATGAAGGCCTTGTATAAAAATAGAAACCTGGTGACCAAGATATACATTCCCAGGCAAGTGCTGGTGCTCTCCACCGTCCTATCAGGCTTCATCAGCTCCATGCTGGAGTTCTTGGTGCTCTTCATCCTGCTGGTAGCTTTCGGGGTGGATCTTTCCTCCAATGTGCTGCTATTCCCTGTTATTTTCGCGCTGTACTTTTTTATCGTATACGGATTGAGCCTGGCCCTGGCAGCGCTTTATGTCTACTATCGTGACCTCAACCAGATCTGGGAGGTCTTGATCCAGCTAGGATTCTTCCTCACCCCGGTAGTCTATCCACTCACCTCGATCCCTGAGAAATATTTCGGATTCTATATGCTAAATCCCGTCGCCGTGATCATGAAGATCAACCGGGAGATCCTGCTCTATTCCCAGACGGCTTCGGCCAGCAACATTATATTCGTTACTATAGCCGCAGCCGTTATCCTGACCACGGGATCGGCCATCTTCAAGCGTCTGGAACGCAGATTCGCGGAGGAGCTGTAATGAAGGGCAGCCTGATTCGAGGGATGCAAAGATCCGGAATGAAACAAAATGGCAGCGCCATAAGAGTCGACGGCCTCTCCAAGAGGTTCCGCATACCCCATGAGAAGAAGCTAACCTTCTATGAACACATAGTAGGTCTGCTTCGTGGAGGAGCCTACACCTATGAGGATTTCCTGGCCCTCCAGGACGTGAGCTTCTCTGTGAAGAATGGAGAGACATTTGGGGTGATCGGTCCCAATGGCTGCGGAAAGAGCACATTGCTCAAGGTTTTAGCAGGCGTGCTCTATCCGGATAGCGGCAGCATCAAGGTCAATGGGAGAATTGCACCCTTCCTGGAGCTGGGCGTGGGATTTCAGGAGGAGCTGACGGCTAGAGATAACGTCTACCTCTATGGGGCCATAATGGGCCTGACCAGGAAAGACATCAACGCGCGCTACGAGGAGATAATGGACTTCGCAGAGCTCAAGCGCTTTGAGAATATGAAGCTTAGAAACTTCTCATCAGGCATGTATGTTCGTCTGGCCTTCTCCACAGCCATTCAGACGGACCCTGATATTATGCTGGTCGATGAGGTGCTCGCGGTGGGAGACGAGGCCTTTCAGCAGAAGTGCAGTCAGAAGATAGACGAGATAAGAATCTCGGGAAAGACGATTCTCCTGGTATCTCATGACCTGGAGATGGTTTCAGAGCTTTGCAGCCGGTGCCTATTGATGACGGGAGGACGCATTGCATTTCTGGGTGATACGGAGAGCGCCCTTGAGGAATATGAGAGGATGAGGAAACAATAGTGGCTCTTCGCTATTTTCTATGGGTAAGGGGATAACCATTTATCATAACCCTTGATCAAATAAATCCCTGTGTCAATCTCCCAGGAAGAACTCTTCAGGATAGCTATTGGTCTGGAAAAACCGTGGT
>JBFYLF010000024.1:0-15290 GCA_041305505.1 Methanothrix sp.
CGTGTTACTGAGCAGTACGCCATGTATTGCTACATTCGACTCGCATGGCTTAGTCGAACCTCGATAGCAGTAACCTCTGGCAGGATCAACCAGAATTCTTTTTGTCTAGGAAGTATTTCTTTTTTTAATTCCGAACCAGTCGGAATTGGCTGAGTCGCCAAGACCAATGTCAGACACGAAAAAACTCGCGTCTCCACGTTTGTTATATCAATGTGCTTTCTATATCGCAGCCTGGAAATCGGCCCTTCATCGAATCGGGGTCGTAGCCTTTTTGCTGCGATGCCACATCGGCCCATTGTAGCCTTTTTGCTGCGATGCCACATCGGCCCATTTACGTAGGGATAACTTCTATTTAAGGTTTTCCACTACGCAATCTGTTTCTGTGCCGATTATCGGCCCAATACTGTACCAAACCATTCTATTTATACTCTTTGGCTCGCCGGGTTGGAAACCTGGCAATTTCAGGAGTAATTCGCGGAAAAAACTGAAAAGGCCAGTCTTTTTCGGCAGCCTCTGTGATCAAGGTTGATATTTAAGCATTTCGGCACTCTACACTTCTGCCTTTGCTCATGCCATCTTGAAGCGCATGAGTATATAAATCCCAAGCTTCTAGGACTCTACATTCTAAGTCTTCTAAGTGCTGAGATCATCCAGCTTAAAAGAATTGTTGATGGACAGTGAGCGGGAAAGCTCCCTCAAGCTGTCTTCATCCTGGCAGCTTCTTCGAGCCCCAGCTCCTTGATTGACTCATCTCTCATCTTGAACTTCTGAATCTTGCCGCTGACAGTCATCGGGAAGTCGTCCACGAACTTGATGTACCTGGGAACCTTGAAGTGGGCGATCCTGCCCTTGCAAAATTCTTTGATCTCATCAGCGCTGGCCGTTGCCCCCTTCTTGAGCTTGACCCAGGCCATGATCTCCTCGCCGTACTTCTTATCTGGAACCCCTATGACCTGCACGTCGCTCACAGCCGGATGAGTATAGAGGAACTCCTCTATCTCTCTCGGGTAGATGTTCTCCCCGCCCCTGATCACCATGTCCTTGAGCCGGCCTGTTATCTTGCAGTAGTCCTCGTCATCCAGCGTTCCGAGGTCTCCGGTGTGAAGCCAGCCCTCTTTGTCTATGCACTGGTCAGTTGCCACGGGATTGTTGTAGTAGCAGCGCATGATCATATAGCCCCGGGCGCAGATCTCGCCCGTTTCTCCTCGAGGGACCATCTTGCACGTCTTCGGATCAACGATCTTCATCTCGGTATGAGGCATCGGCCTGCCTATGGTCGAGACCCTCTGCTCCATTGAGTCATCGGTAGATGACATAGTAATTCCCGGCGAGGCCTCTGTCTGGCCGTAGGTGATAACAACCTCCCGCATGTTCATGAGGGTGCTCACCTTCTTCATGAACTCAATCGGACAGGGAGATCCTGCCATGATTCCAGTTCGAAGGCTTGAGAAGTCGTATTTATTGAAATCAGGATGCTCAAGCTCTGCTATGAACATTGTCGGAACGCCATGCAAAGCCGTGCAGCGCTCTTTCTCAACTGCGGACATGACGGATACGGGATCGAAGTACTCGGCAGGAAGGACCATCGTGGCTCCGTGGGTCATGCAGGCCATATTCGAGAGCACCATGCCGAAGCAGTGATAAAAGGGAACGGGGATGCAGAGCCGGTCTCTCTCCGTGAACTTCATGCATTCTCCAATGAAGTAGCCGTTGTTGAGGATGTTGTGATGAGTCAGGACAACGCCCTTCGGAAAGCCCGTCGTGCCCGATGTATATTGAATGTTGATTGGGTCGTCGAAGTCCAGGCTCTCTGCCCTCTCCTGGAGCGTCTCATCAGGCAGCGCGTCTCCCATCTTCAGAACCTCATCCCAGGAATACATGCTCGGCTGCTTCTCGCCGCGGATCATGACGGCTGTTCGCAGGAACGGGAGCTTCTCTGAGTGAATCCGGCCAGGCTCCGCAGTCTTTGCCTCGGGGCAGACATCGAAGAACATCTTGACATAATCCGAGCTCTTGAAGCTGTCCATGAGCAGCAGGGCCTGAGCCTCGGACTGGCGAAGCGCATACTCGAGTTCATGAGTCCTGTAGGCCGGATTGATGTTTACCATGATTATGCCGGCCTTGGCCGTTGCGAACTGGGTGATGATCCACTCAGCCAGGTTCGTGGCCCAAATTGCCAGGCGGTCACCCTTCTTCAAGCCCAGGGCAATGAATCCCTTTGCTGCGCGGTTCAGCTCATTTTGCAGCTCGCGATAGGTGTAACGCTTCCCCTGGTGGATGGATACAATTGCATCGTTATCCGGGTATTTTTCTGCAATCTCGTCGAACATATCGCCGATGGTCTTTCCAATAAGCGGCCTTTCCGAGCCGCGAAAAGCATAACTGTGCGTGACTTTGCCTGGCATGAAGTGGCCTGTCAATCGCTCTGGGAATATAACAGTATCTCAGGGAGAGTTTGGAGAATGTCAAAGTCAATTGACTTAATTTGTCTCTTGGTGGCCAACCTTGGATCTCTATTCATCTCTTCTCAGGAGAAATGAGACTTGAGAAGCCAGAAAAAGCCTCATGCATAACCCTAATCTCTCTCATGACATCTCCCAAAAATTCTTAAAATTATTCTAAATTATTTAAAATAAACAGATAAGCGTTATATAGTATAATCAGGTCTTGCTCTTAACCTGCACCAGGAATTCCACTTAAAGCAATTTGAGGCGATGACGATGGCAAAAGATGTTCGCGATAGATCAATAGACCCGGCCAGCCAGGATATGCTGGATCACTGCCAGAGGTCCGGACTTGAGACGGCCTGGGACCGCTTTGAAAAACAGCAGCCACAATGCGGCTTTGGCGAGCTGGGGCTTTGCTGCAGAAACTGCAACATGGGGCCCTGCCGCATCGATCCCTTTGGTGAGGGGGCGAGCAGGGGAACCTGCGGGGCCACGGCAGACATCATAGTCGCCCGCAATCTTATTCGCATGATCGCCGCGGGAGCAGCCGCCCACTCCGACCACGGCAGAGGCGTGGCTCATACCTTCAAGCTCATGTCCGAGGGAAAGGCCCCCAGCTACCAGGTCATGGACCAGGCCAAGCTGGAGCGGCTGATGAAGGAGTACAATGTGGACAGCCAGATAGCTCTTGCCGATGCCATCATGGCCGAGTTCGGCAAGCAGGACGGCCCGATCCAGTTCAGCCGCCGCGCGCCCCAGAAAAGAGTGGAGCTGTGGCAGAAGCTGGGCATCGATCCACGCGGCATAGACCGGGAGATAGTGGAGATCATGCACCGCACTCACATCGGTGTGGACAACGATTATGTGCATCTCATCCTTCAGGGACTGCGGGCCAGCCTGGCCGACGGCTGGGGCGGCTCCATGATTGCCACGGAGCTGCAGGATGTCATGTTCGGAACGCCCACGCCCACCTTCTCCGAGGCAAACCTTGGAGTTCTTGAGCCCAACAAGGTCAATATCATTGTGCACGGCCATGAGCCCCTCCTCTCGGAGATGATTGTGGCCGCCGCTGCAGATCCAGAGCTTGTGGATCTCGCCAAGAAGCAGGGAGCTGTGGGCATCAATGTTGCCGGAATGTGCTGCACCGGAAATGAGATACTCATGCGCCACGGCATTCCTGTGGCCGGAAACTTCCTGCAGCAGGAGCTGGCCGTGGCCACAGGAGCCGTTGAGGCCATGGTGGTGGACATACAGTGCATCATGCCGGCTCTCGGAGCCCTCTCGGGCTGCTTCCACACCAAATTCATCTCCACCTCGCCCAAGGCCAAGTTCCCCGGAGCCACCCACATGGAGTTTCACGAGGAGACTGCAATGCAGACGGCCAAAGCCATTGTGGAGGCGGCTGTCATGAATTATGCCAACCGAAACCCGGCCAAGGTCCATATACCCAACATAAAGACCAAATGCATGATCGGCTTCTCCGTGGAGGCCATAGTCAGTGCCCTGGGAGGATCTCTCGACCCGCTTCTCGGCGCCATCAAGAGCGGAGCCATCCGGGGATTGGGCGCTGTGGTAGGCTGCAACAATCCCAAGATCGTCCACGACTACGGCCATGTCAATATGGTCAAAGAGCTGATCAGGAAAGATGTCCTGGTGGTCACAACTGGCTGCAATGCCCTGGCCTGTGCCAAGGCCGGCCTGCTCCTGCCCGAGGCGGCGGATATGGCCGGCGAGGGGCTCAAGGGAGTTTGCAAGGCCCTGGGAATTCCCCCGGTGCTGCATATGGGCTCCTGTGTGGATATCAGCCGCATCCTGGTTGCCGCCGCAGCCATAGCCAATGCTCTGGGAGTGGACATCAGCGATCTTCGGATGAGCGAGAAGGCAGTCTCCATCGGAACTTATGTGGTCGGATCGGGAGTATTCACAGTCCTCGGCACAGTTCCACCGGTTCTGGGAAGCTCCGCTGTGGCCAGCCTGCTCACATCTGGAGCCAATGATGTGTTAGGAGCTGCCTTTGCCGTCGAGTGCGATCCCTTAAAGGCTGCATCGCTCATGGTCGATCATATCGAGAGCCAGAGAAAGAAATTGGGGCTGTAAGCTATGAAAGAAGTCTTCGTAAGGCTTGACCGCTGCCTGGGCTGCAAGTCCTGCGAGATGGCCTGCGCCGTGGAGCACTCGGTAGCCAAGAACTTATTCGCTGCGATATCAGAAAAGCCAAGGCCAATTCGCCGGATCTATGTGGAGATAGCAGAGGGGCAGAAGATGCCCCTTGTCTGCCGTCACTGCGAGGATGCGCCATGCGTCGCAGTCTGCCGCACCGGGGCCATGAAGCAGGACCCAATAACAGGCATAGTTGACCGCATTCAGGAGAACTGTGTGGGCTGCTGGATGTGTGCCATGGTCTGCCCCTACGGGGTCATAGGCAGGCACACTGAGGTTCGCATGGCAGTCAAGTGCGACCGATGCAAAAATCTCGATGTCCCGGCCTGCGTTGCCGCCTGCCCCACCGGGACCCTTGTCTTCACAACCCAGCGCGAGTTCGTCGAGATGATGAGAAAGGAGGCAGCGGCCAGGATCGCCAGGGAGGCAAAGGGCCTGGCCAGGGCCTGAGTTGAATCAAAGAAAAGGGACCGGGGAAGCTAGGATACAAACGGCATAGGTGCTCGAGGAAACAGCCAAATAGCCCAACTAACACATATAATGGAGAACATGAAGCTGAAAGTCAAGATCACCGGTCCCAGGGTACATGACGTGGGCTACAGATACTTCCTTATGAGCAAAGCCATGGACTTATGTCTCAAGGGCTTCCATGCCCGTAACAGGATGAGCGGAGAGGAGCAGGAAATAATAGCCCTGGTTGAAGGCGATGAAGAAGCAATCGCAGACTTCGGGAAGCTGGTAGAGACCCGAAAACCTGAGCATTCAAAGGTGTCGAGTATTGCCTTTGAGAACTACGAGGGCGATGTTATGAGGGCTGGCGAGTATGCCCAGGTGTGCACTGCCCTGCAGATGAATAAGGCCATACCGCTCTTACTGAAGATCCAAAACAACACCAGTGTCACACCTCAAATCCTGGAAGAGATCAAAGGCATGAGGGACGATATTCAACCAGGATATGGGATGCATTTCCGGCAGGTACAATCCGATGTCCGAGCGATAAAGGAACGCTTGGGCATGCAGTGAGCTTGCCGGCTATAAAAACCTATAATTTGATTTGGCACGGGTCCTGGAAGGACATATATCGAAACGGTAGTAACAGACCAACTAAAGCAAACATCAAGCACTATTATATATTCCTCGTAGAATCTTTCTAGTTATGGCTATTTCTGACATAAGGTACTAGACTATTGGCGTCAGGCTGATCCTGTTTCCCTCCTCCAGGATCATATTGTAGGGCTCGGTTCTGGGAATGACCCCGTACATGCAAAGCCCTCCGTTCAGCTCTCTGACCAGAAGATATGTGTCGGCTGTGTGAATGGCCATGTTCATGCTCTCCTGGCCGCTCTTGACCACCAGCACATTGATGTCGTTTGTCTCCTTCCAGTTCCTGATCATGATATTGGCCACGTTGAGGACCGCCTTGTATCCGAAGGCGAACTCTATGGCATCAAGGCCGATGATGCTAAGTATTGGCCGGCCTGTCCTCTCCCGCAGCGCGTTCCACTTCTCCAAGACCTCATTGACCCATACGACTGCATCATCGCCCTCCGGCTGAGAGACTATGACGTTGTCCGGCACGAATATGTCCCGGGAGCTGAGCTGGTAGCCGATGCTCGGCAGGATGAAGACCCCTCTTCCGTTCTTGATGGCGTTTGAGGCAAGAGCTGTCAGTATCTGGTAGTACCTCTTTCCGACGCCGTGCTCAATCTCGATGACGTTGCATGAGCCGTAAGCAAGGCCTCCTGTGACGATGTCAAGGTCTGGAATGCCCGTTGAGATATGATCTTCATTGGGATCTGCAACCCTCACACCGTCGCTGGCTATTCTTGCATCCTTATGCTCCCGGTAGGGCTCGAAGAATCTGAACCTGCCGCCATGCAATGTGACTGTATAGCTCTTGTTGCAGATCTCGACACCCCTCAGCTTGTCCAGCCTGATCTGGCGGACGATGCGGTTTCTAAGGCTCCCCTCCTCGTAGCCTGGCAGGCGGAACTGCTCCATGCTCACAACCCCGTCGACGATATAGTCCAGGGGCATGACCCTCGCATACTCCGAGACGAGGATCAGATTGGTATCCAGGTCGCGGGCGAACTCGCATATGTTCTGCTCAAAGCTCGCCCTTGCGTTTCCTATCAGATGGGCTGTGTAGTTGAGGACTGCATCCCAGCTATCGATGATTATCATGGGATTGTCGGTCTCCTCTGCCTCGTCGAAGAAGACCCTGAAGAAGTCAAGCACGGAGTAATAATCTGAGAGATCCTTTCCGGCTCTTTTGAGGCTCTCGATGAGCCTGGTCTGGGTGGCGTTGACGACGTTCCTGGGTGGGATGACCTCCTTGATCCAGGGGCTCACAGCATAAAGCCGGCTCGGGTCGACGCGGGTGGATATGTACAATCCATTTCGTTCCTGGCAGAGGCAGTTCATGATCTCAAGAGCAAGTGTCGTCTTGCCTGTTCCCGGCAGCCCTTTGATCAACAGAGTCTGGCCGCTCTCAATCTCGAAGAAGCTGTAAATTTCCCTCGGCAGCGACATCTTCAGGCTTTTTGGCATTAATCATTCACCCGATCAATCCCTATCAACTTACGATGGACACCTTAGCAATTTAGGTCTCTGCAGCTTTATGCATGCACAGGTTGGCTCTCTTCATGAGAGCGCAAATCTGCTCAGGATCAACCCTGAATGAGAAGCATAAGGCCCCTGGCTGATCATCGCAAAAATCTATTTCAAGCGTTGGAAGGGCCCCGGCTTTAGAAGGCTTCTCGGCCTCTTCTGCTGCTTTTATCCCCTGCCCCTTAATCCTCCAGAGCTTTGATGGGCCGACCTCCACGAATTCGACGCTGCCCTCTGAGCTGAGAACTGAGAGATACTTGATGACCGTCGTCTTGCTGACGCCTGCCCTCTTTGCCACATCGACGGTCGTCAGGCCCATATTCGATTCGCCGATGACTTCCAGGATCTTCTCTTGGTACGAGGCCATATCTTTTCAGTTATTTATGATCCATTCTCATATTTCAATTTTCATGCCGCTCTTGCATCCGTCAGATGACGGCTCTTTGAAATAGGGCTCTCTTCTGGCGTTGGCCTCTTGGAGAAGCTGGACTATCCGCCTGGGTGAACAGGAGTCGATACCAACGAGGTTGTCGCTTCTGAGCAGGCATGGCTTGATCTTTCCATCGGATGTGACGCGTAGCCTCGTGCAGCTTGCGCAAAACTCCGTGTTGTCCATTGGTCTGACGATCTCAACCTCCGCTTCTCTCAGGAAGTACTTCTTTCGCCTGTGCATCTCTCTGATACGGACTGCATCGGCCTGAGCGGCGATCTGTCGCTCGATGGCATCTATATCTCCAGAAGGCCCCGTGCCCTGAAGGTTCAGGAGCTGTATGAGCTGGGCGATAAGATGCCGCTCCCGGCAAAAATCTATCAGATACGGTATCTCTGCCTCGTTCTCCTTTAAGATGACGACATTGATCTTGATTGGAAGGAGCCGTGCAGCGGCGGCTGCATCAATTCCCGCTAAAACCTTCTCTAGGTCCCCCTCCCGACCTCCTGTGATGGCCCGATATCTTTGGGGCTCCAGCGAATCAAGGCTCACATTGATTCTGTCAAGCCCGGCCTCTGCAAGTTCCCCGGCCTGATCGGCGAGGAGTATGCCGTTTGTTGTGAGGGAGATGTTCATCTCTGAAGGCATCTGTGAGATCAGGCCTGGCAGGTCGTGCCGGAGCAGAGGCTCGCCTCCTGTGAACTTCAGTGAGCGAATGCCCAGGTCTGAAGCCGCCCTGGCAACGCCCGCCACCATCTCATCTGAGATCTCGGCGCCCGGTCTGACCTCGCCCTCATGGTGGCAGTAGATGCAGCTGAGGTTGCAGCGTGAGGTGAGAGCAATTCGAAGGCCTGTGACCTTTCGGCCGTAGGAGTCGACAAGCTTGCCGGGCATCAGGATGCTGCCTGTGTCTCTGCTAGTATTAGAACTCGATTATCCCCTGCTCCGCCCCCATTCCTATCCCGTTTGCTGCTCCATGACGCTCCATGGCGCTGTTCTAGTACTCGATCTCGCCGAGGCTCTGCTTGAGGTGGGATAGAAGCATCATTGCTGCGATCATGCAGATGGCAAGGCCCGAGAGCAACTCCTCCCAGGACTGCCCTTGGCGCGTCAGGCTGTAGATTACGCCACCCGAGAGGAGGGTCAGGATCAGCGTGGAGATGATTGAGACCAGCATGGACCAGATGATAGAGCCCACCTCGTAGCGCTCGAAGAAGGATGCGGAGAGGACGAAGGATACAGCGGCAAGTGTCAGGATTATGGAAAGAGGAAGGGATAGGCCGTAGCGGAATGTCTGGATCAGGCCCAGGGCCAGGATCATCATAATCAGGGAGAGCAACCCGGTGGCAAGAAAGGCCTTTAAGATGTAGTTGTCAAGTCGCAGCTCCACTGGAGATCACAGACGGCTTTATAGGAGTGTATTGAATATAAAGATTGTGTATAGTTTTCTGCCAATCATCGGCCCGGATCATTTGGGAGAGAATGACTCTCGGCCTCAGCATCCGCTCCCGTCTCCTCCAGGCAGTAGCGCCTCCTGGCCGCCGTCCGGCTTCCTATCCTCTTCTTCGCGCCTGCCACCTCGTCCCGAAACTGCATGAAGTCCTCAAAGCAGCCCATAAACCTCTCCCGGTCTTTTGAGGCATATCAGGGCAGACGCCGTTTATATAAGCGCATCGTTTCTATGGTTTTTGAAGGACCATTCGAATGGAAGAGTGGACTATTATGAATGTGGACTTGATGAAGGATCTCATGAGCCGGGTGGTGGCAAAGACCTCACAGGATGCGCTCTTCCAGGCCCTGGCCTATGCAGCTCTGAAGGCCCGGGCGGACAGGATTGCCCCTAACCAGATCCTCCGATCGGGCGACTTCGAGTTGATTGTGGCAGATGACGAGAACGGGGATGGCCTCGTCGTGCAGATGATCCTGCCCTGGACCGATCTGGAGAGCCTGGCACTCTCACATGCCGCTGCGCTAGAGCCGGCTGCTGAGCACTGGAGCGAAGGCGAGAGGCTGGAGTTTCTGGGGGGCATTTTTGCAGAGCTGACCCGCTATCTGGCCCGCTGGCAGGGCATAGTCATGCGCCGTGGGCCTGGAGAGGATGTAACCCTGGAGATGGCGGTGAGCGGATAGGTTTGCAGGATGAATTTAGGCAGAAAAGAGGGGCTTGTGGATTTGCGTGATTGAGAAAATTCTACAGAATTTTCTGAGCACAAAATAGAAATGAGGCGGAGGTTACCTCTATTTTGCTTTTTTCTCCTGCTCCTGGAACAGCTCATACCCTCTTCTGTTCCGGCAAGCTCTCAGGGCTCTCTCTGCCTTTATCATTTCGAATCTGCGCTCGCGTTTCATTTTTCTGTCTCTAGCTTCGCTCATACCTCCCCCGGCGTTGCAGGGCGATAAGAATCTTTTTGAGAATGATTTATTGTGATAAATAAATGAGACAATGGTTCAAGTCTCGCATGGCCACAAGTTGAGGCCAAAATCGCCCTGATTTCCCTCTAGAATCCCTCAATACTGTATGACAGTAACAGCGCCAGGTGTGCCATCCATTTTATGAATTGGCTTCAGGCTAGTGTGAGCGTTGGTTGATTCGGTACTGTTGAGTGCTATCTCAGGCAGCCACATTAGAGATGCATTGCGCCAAAAGGTTTGATTTATTTTATCATTGAATTGCTGGACTGCAATATTGTACGCGTCTATATTGCTCATCAATTTTCCAAGCTTTAGGCCATCATTCACGCCATCTGCATATGCCTGCTCAACAGGGGATAGAGCTGAGCCGGGCAGAACAAGTGACAGGAACATTGCTGCTACAATAATCGATTTCATGACACTGGTACTCGATTATAGCTAATATAAGGCTATTGGGCTCAAATGCTCAAACCCATGTATGTGCGCGAAATTGTGCTCTCAACCCTCCACCCAGTGAAATGATTGAAAGACTATATCGATTGCTGCTCTTTCTGCAAATCCCGCGAAAGGTCCTGGACAAATCCACGCTCAGTCCTGCCCGCCTGTCGTTGAGTTCTCAAAGATCTCCCTCAACCTTCCCGCGGTCTCTTTTGTAAGCCTTCTCTCCACAGCGGCTAGGAAGGTCTCAGCACACGGCGGTGCAATACACAGCAAGCATTCTGAGCCATCCATAGCCCGCTCAGCTAGATACTTGAGGTCTTTATCCGATAGCTTCTCAAGTCGGGACTCAAAATCTTCCTTGTCGGTTATGTAGTAGCTTGATATGGATGCCAGGAGGCTGTCGGAAGACTCTGGCTCCTTGCATGGAGCCAATTTCTTCAAAATTTTGATATCTTTTCTGTTGAGCTTTTTCATCAATATCACTCGGATAGTAATTCATTATTATTCCCTAAAGTATCTTTCCTGCAGAATAAGCCTTCATAGCTCACGAAGCTGTCAAAGCATCCTTTAGCCAATTGCACTCTCAATCAGGATTCAAATCCCCTGCTTTGGCATATGCTCGATGCAGATCTCGCAGAACTTGCAGGCCCTGACCTGTGCCGCCCTGAAGGGCGGAATAGGCAGGATCGCCGCCGACCAGATCCTCCGGTCGGGCGACTTCGAGATGATTGTGGCAGATGACGAGAGCGGGGGGGCTCGTCGTGCAGATGATGCAGCCAAAGGCCGATCAGGAAGCACTGGCCCTCTCACATGCTTTTGCGCTGGAGCCGAATGCTGAGCACTGGAGCGAAGGCGAGAGGAGGGAGTTTCTGGAGGGCATCTTCGCAGAGCTGGCCCGCCATCTGGGCAGCAGGCAGGGCATAGTCATGCGCCGGGGGCCCGGGGGAGGATGTGACCATTGATTTTTTTTGAACCAGGCTTAAGAAATGGCTTGCAGAGTGTGCTTAGGGCTCAACGCAAAATAAATTATTTAGCGTTAATCCCTTAATAATACAGTTCTTCTCGGCACTCTCAAATCTAGATAAATCTTCAACTGGCAGAATGACTATTCCATTCCTGTCCCGTAATCCTGGCAGCGATGCAGCCTTCCGCCGTTAACTCTATCTCGTGCCGAATCTCGCTGAGGCAGCGGTGGATGATGTTGCCTGTAGCTCACATGGACGTCTCCATCCAGCAGTGCTTGAAGGTACAGAGGTTGCGGTAGGTCTTGAAAATCTGGGCGCTGGCCTCATGCACCAGCCCCGGCCGCCGAGGTAAGCACAAGCAACAAGGTCTGCCACCGGACCGCAGCAGAAGAAAACCAAAAGACTATAAATAGTCCGGGCCCAATTATTAGACCAATTGCGCCATTAGATCTGCGCACTTATTATCGAAATACGGGGAGTTAATTTATGGGTTTCTTGGATCGCATGAGCACAGTTGTGCAGGCAAAGATGAACAAGATCATGGACAGGGTGGAGGACCCCAGGGAGACTCTGGACCTCTCTTATGAAAAACAGCTCAAGCTGCTTCAAAACGTCAAGAGGGGCGTCGCCGAGGTCGCCACATCAAAGAAGAGGCTGGAGCTTCAGAAGGCCAAGATTCAATTGAACCTCGAAAAGCTCGACAGCCAGGCAAAAGACGCCCTTCAGTCCGGAAGAGAGGACCTCGCAAGAAAGGCCCTTGAGAACAAGGCTGCCCACCAGGCTCAGGCTGCCTCACTTGACCAGCAGATAAGAGACCTCGATGAGCAGCAGCAAAAGCTCATGGCAGCAGAGAGCCGCCTGGCATCCAAGGTCGAGAGCTTCCGCACAAAGAAGGAGACCATCAAAGCCCAGTACTCGGCAGCCGAAGCCCAGGTCAAGGTCACAGAGTCAGTGACCGGCATCAGCGAAGAGATGGCGGACGTCGGCATGGCGGTTCAGAGGGCTGAGGAGAAGACAGAGAACATGAAGGCCCGCTCTGAAGCTCTAGACGATCTACTTGAGGCAGGGACCCTCACAGACTACTCGGGAGGCGACGATCTGGAGAGGGAGATCGCCCAGGCAAAAGCCCAGAGCAGCGTCGATGATATGCTCGCAAAGATGAAGGAGGAGATAAAGAAATGATCATCAGGATTTTAGGCGAAGGGCAGTTCCTCCTCGAAGATGGCCACCTTCAGAAGCTTAACGCTATAGACAACCAGATAGTGGCCCATGTCTCAAAAGGGGATAAAGCCGGATTCGCAAAAGATCTTGAAGGGCTCATCGCAGCAGTCAAGGATCATGGAAAGCCCCTCGACCCGGCCGAGATCCGCCCCTCAGACCTCATCATCCCTGGCTCAGATATGACAATTGAGGAGGCAAAGAGCATCTTCTCAGGCGAGGGCCTGATCAAGGGCTGAAGCTAAAGAAAAGCCGCTTAGAATATCGAGGAAGGGGAATGAGCGAATAAGCCGACAAATCCGGCCTCATCTCCCTTCCTCCACGCCGCATGGCCCAGCCCGGAGAACGCAGGCTCTGGCCGGGCCCAGGGACCCGGAGATCTCCAGATTAATAAGCCTTTTATCCAGTCCGGATGATCATTTCTCATGCCATCTCTATCCATTCACGCCGGCGGGCTGGATCTGAATGGGCCGGCCCTTCTGGCGGCTGGAATTCTCGGCACCACCGGAGCCTCTCTTCGCCGGGCTGCGCTCGCCGGCGCAGGCGGCGTCGTCACCAAATCCGTGGGCAGTACCCCCAGGGAGGGCCACCCCGGCCCGACGATCGTCCATGTCCATGGCGGCCTTCTCAATGCTATGGGCCTTCCCAATCCCTCTTACAGGCAATTTCAGGAGGAGATAGACATCGGGCGCACCGGCGGGGCTCCCGTCATAGCCAGCATCTTCGGCTCGTCCCCCGCCGAGTTCGCACAGATCGCCCGGGTCCTGAAAGCCGATGCCTTTGAGCTCAACCTCTCATGCCCCCATGCCGAAAAGTACGGCTCGGAGCTGGGAAGATATCCAGGAATGGTTGAATCCGTTGCAGGAGCAGTTAAAGCCGCCTCGGATGTCCCTGTCTGGGTCAAGCTCACCCCGAACACAGCCGACATCCTGGAGCTTGGGTTTGCAGCGCAGCGCGGCGGAGCCGACGCAGTAGTGGCCATAAACACACTCAAGGCAATGGCCATAGACATCGAGTCAGGCTATCCTATCCTGGGAAATCGCTTCGGCGGCCTCTCCGGCCCTGCAATCAAGCCGGTGGCGGTTCGATGCGTATACGAACTCTCCATGCAGCTTGAGATCCCGGTGATTGGCGTAGGCGGCGTCTCCTCATGGGAGGATGCAGTTGAGATGATCATGGCAGGGGCCGCAGCCATCCAGGTGGGAACTGCGCTTGAGAATGGATACAGCATATTCGAGGAGATCAACAGAGGAGTAAGCCGCTATCTGGAGAAAAAGAGCATGACTCTAGACGACCTATGCGGCCTATCATGGAGGCGATGAGGTATGTGCCCCGTAAACTGCATAATAAAAGAGGTCCGCTCTGAGGCTCCGCTGATCAGGACATTTCGGCTTGATAGAGACCTCGATCCCATGCCCGGCCAGTACCTCATGCTCTGGATCAGGGGCGTGGACGAGATTCCCATGAGCTTCTCGGGCAGGGATACAATAACCGTCCAGTCGGTTGGCGCCGCCACAGAGGCGCTCTTTCGGATGGGAGCCGGAAGCTATGTTGGAGTTCGCGGCCCTCTTGGAAACGGCTTTTCGCTGCAGGGCAGTAGAATTCTCTTGATCGGAGGAGGTGTGGGATCCGCCCCGCTTGCATTCCTTGGGGAAAAGGCAAGAGAATCCGGCATTGCCGTCACATCGCTTCTAGGATTTCGATCAAAGGGGGAGATGATCTTCCAGGATAGGTTTGAGGCTCTTGGAGAATTGATCATAACGACGGACGACGGCTCCTTCGGAATTTCTGGCAGGGCCTCGGCGGGCCTCAAAGAGCTTAACCTATTCGACTATGACCAGATCTACATCTGCGGCCCGGAGATGATGATGTGGGACATAATCTCAAGAACCCGCGAGCATGCAGAGAAGACTCAGGCCTGCATCAACCGCTACTTCAAATGCGCCGCTGGAATTTGCGGCTCATGCTGCCTCGATCCCGATGGAGTGCGGGTCTGCGTTGAGGGGCCGGTCCTCACAGCCGATAAGCTGATTGAGAGCGAGCTAGGAAGATACAGAAGAGGTCCATCCGGCGAAAGAGGTCCATGCAGAGGCTGAGAAGTTGGAGAGATGAGGAGAAGTATAAGATGATAGTCAGATTTTTGCATGAAGGCGCCGCAAAAGGCGGATGGTACAATCCTGATTACGGCATAGTCTCCGGGGGAGAGGTTTTCAGGCCTGAAGAGGTGACGCTCCTGCCGCCATGCCAGCCGAGCAAGATCGTATGCGTCGGCCTGAATTATGTCGAGCATGCAAGAGAGCTCGATATGCCTCTGCCAGAGGAGCCCATCCTTTTCATAAAGCCGCCCTCATCAATCCTGGCACCGGGAGGAAAAATAGTCTATCCGCCATCAAGCAGCCAGGTCGACTACGAGGGCGAGCTGGCCGCTGTCATAGGAAAGCGCTGCAAGGACGTACCGGCAGAGGAGGCTTTAGAGCACATACTCGGCTACACCTGCTTTAATGATGTCACAGCCAGGGATCTGCAGAAGAGGGACGGCCAGTGGACCCGCGCCAAGAGCTTTGATACATTCGCGCCCTTCGGCCCATGGATAGCCAGGATCGATCC
>JBFYLF010000025.1:0-11021 GCA_041305505.1 Methanothrix sp.
TTTTAAAGAGGGATTCCTGTGAGAGCGACACGGCTAACTTTCTAGCATGAGTTGCTATAAAGACTTAACCAGCTACCCACAGGAAATAGCGAAGAGCCAATAAAATGATAACAGAAGCTGGGCTGTCCAAAGGACTACCCCGCCCCGCCAACAGTCGCCTGCCCCACAAGCAGGTGCGGCGATCCGTCGCTCACAGGAACGAGCTGCCCGGCCTTCCCACAGCGCCCGCTGTTGAACTTGAGATCGTTGCCCACGGCCCTGACATGCATCAGAGTCTCCAGGATCTTGCCGGAGAGGGAGACATCCCGCAATAGCCCCCTCTTCTCGCCATTCTCCACCAGGTAGCCTCTCTTGGCATTGAACTGGAAGACGCCTTCGCCCGTGCTCACCTGGCCGCCTCGGCTGCCTGCCAAATATACCCCGTCTCCTAATTCTTCCAGGATCTCCTCCAGTTTCCACTCCCCGTTGGCGATGTAGGTATTGCTCATCCGAACTACGGGCCGGGCGATCCCCTCGGATCTGGCGTTTCTTGGCACCCCGCCGAGGCGCGCCGCCGTCTCCCGCGAGTTAAGGTAGGACTGCAGGATGCCATGCTCAACCAGCACAGTCTCCTGGGCCAGGCTTCCTTCATCATCGAAGGGATAGTAGCCGTTTTGCATAAGGCTCGGATCATCCTTGACTGTCACAAGCTCCGAGCCTATCCTCTGACCAAGCTTTCCATCAAGGCACGAGTCACCCTCAAGAATGATGTCCCCTTCCGTGGCATGGCCAACGGCCTCATGAACGAAGACCCCGGCCAGCTCCTGATCCAGGACCACCGGATAGCTGCCCCCCTTCGGCACAGCGGCATCCAGCAGAGCCACAGCCGTCTTGCCAACTCCCCGTGCCAGAGCAACAGGATCATGCCTCTCAAGCACCTCAAGCCCCCCGACTCCTGACCGGCCTTCCCCATCAGTCTGGTACAGGCCGTTCCTGCTGGCGACTGCGCTTATGTAAAAGCCCATGCGTGTCATCCTCGACTCAAGGTCCAGCCCCTCAGAACTCTGATAATGCAACGTTAAATCAGACTCGATGTAGACTGCCTGGGTGGATGAGACGCCGCTGACACTGGCTGCGCCTTCAATCTCCCGCAAAAAAGCTATCTTCTCTTCTATTGAGAGATCGCGCGGGTCCTTTTTAACTGGGACATTCTGGCTCTTTCCAGGCGGAGAGCGTGCCAGCCGGAGGTCCTCGTGTCTGTCGATCTTCCTGGCCATCTGCCTGGCAGACTCTATCTCAGATCCCAGGTTCTCAACGCGGTCAGTTGTCACAAATCCCCAGGCCCCGCCTGATAAAGCCCGGACGGCAGCACCCTGGAAAGGTGCCTGGGAGATCTCCTCAAGCTTGCCGTTATCAAGGACTATCCTGGTCCTGCTTCCACATAAGACCCGGATGTCATAAAAATCGTTCTCCTCCATGGCTCTCAAATGCTCCGGTTGGGGATGGGAGTGGGAATGCTCTCCGGCAGGCTGATGCCGATCTTCTTCTCGGCAGCAAACCTCTTCAGCTTCTCAATCAGCCTGTTCCTCTGATTACCCATGGCATACTCGAAGACCTCGCTGATATTCGAGACTGGAATTATCTCTATCATGTCCTTGAAGGCCTCATCAATCAGCACATCACCCATATTCGACTTGGGGATCAGGACGGTCTTGATGCCCGCCTGGGCCGCAGCCTCGATCTTCTGGGTGACGCCCCCGACAGGCATGACGTCGCCCCGAACTGAGAGAGATCCCGTCATAGCCACATTCTGCTTGACAGGCACTCCCTCCATTGCCGATATGACCGCAGTTGCAATTGAGATTGAAGCGCTGTCTCCTTCCACGCCCTCATATGTGCCTATGAACTGAATGTGGACATCCTTCTTGGTTATGTCCTCCCCAAGGAACTTCTTGATCAGCACAGACACATTTGTCACAGCCTCTCTTGCAATCTCCTGGAGCTTGCCTGTGGCTATGATCTTGCCCTCCTCCTTGGACTGGGCGGGTGTGATCTCAGCCATTATTGGAAGGACGATTCCCGAGTCGCCCATGACAGCAAGGCCGTTTACCCTGCCGACCTCGTCGCCTGAGGAATGGAACATGCTGTAGTCTCTGCGCCTCTCCATATATCGGTCTGCAAGCTGCTGCTCGACAGAGCGAGCCATCTTCTTGGCCTGCAAGACATGGTCGGCCTCGGTGAGGCTGGAGGCATTGGATCTGGCCACATCTCCTGAAACCCTGATCAGACCGCCTAGGTCCCTCAGCATCAGCGTCAGATGTCCCTTCCTGCCTGAGCGCCTCTTGGCCTCCCTCATGATCTCGGCAACGGCCTCGCGTGTGAAGTGGGGGATCTTTCCGTCTCTTACGATCTCCTGAGCCACGAACCGGATGAGCTTATTCCTGTTCTCAAGGGTGTCATCCATCGTGTCTCTCATGTAGACCTCGTATCCGTAGCCCTTTATCCTTGAGCGGAGAGCTGGATGCATTCCCTGAACAGCATCCAAGTTTCCTGCCGCAATCATTACGAAATTGCAGGGCACAGCCTCGGTTCTTACCAGAGCGCCGGAGCTTCTCTCGCTCTGGCCTGTGATTGGGTACTCCCCCTCCTGCAAAGCAGTCAGCAGGCTCTGCTGAGACTCGGGCCGAAGCGTGTTCACCTCATCTATGAATAACACACCTTTGTGCGCCCTGTGAATGGCTCCGCACTCCACCCTCTCGTGTGATGGAGTCTCCAATCCTCCGGACTGAAAAGGATCATGGCGGACATCTCCCAGGAGAGCTCCGGCATGAGCTCCGGTGGCATCGACATAAGGTGCCTTCTTCTTGCTGTTGTTGTCTACAAGGAGCTTCGGGACCATCGCATCCTCTTTTGGCAGCATATATCGAAGCGAGAGGAATATGAGCGCAGCCGCAATGACGCCGAAGAGAAGCTGGCCTGTGTAATAGGAATACACAATCAAGGCCATTACTATCAGCATAAGGAACATATTGCGGGTCTGGACCTTCTTTCTCGCCTCCATCTTCTGGGCATCGACTATCTGCTTGCCCCTTCCGGCAGGCACGACCCGTACTCGCGGAGTGTTGTTGTCCTCCGGATTGGAGTAGACCAGCACATCCTGTAGCTCTTCGATTGGAAGAAGCTCGGCCATCGCCTTGCCCAGCATGGATTTCCCCGTTCCAGGCGATCCTATGAGCATGACATGCCGTCTCTGGCTTGCAGCTTTCCTTATAACTTCTACAGCTTCATCCTGACCTATCACCTGATCTATGAGGTTCTCAGGCACAGCTATGCTGCTCGTATCCTTGAAATCGATGTCTCCAAGCAGCTGCACAGGCTCGTCTTCAGAGGTCAATTTTTCGGTCCTCGTACAATCTTTAAATCCTTCTTGACTATATATCTGGTGCTTTGAATCCATACTCTTCCGGTCCTCTAGGCTTTGAACTCACAAATCATCTTCTGGTATTCTTCGAGCATCTCTCTGGATAGATGAGGTCTTACGATCTTCAGAGCCTCATCGAAATGCTCTTTGGAGACAGTTATCCTGTCGACTATCAATTCCTCTCTTCTCATGTCGGGTCGAATGCTCTCTCTCAAAGCAAGCATTCCGGCCTCCTGGCAGAACATCTCCAGATCAGCGCCCGAAAAGCCTTCTGTTTTCTCTGCCAGCCATTTTGGCGACACCCCTGAGCAGGCCATCCTGGATAGGAAGATCTCAAGCACCTTAGCCCTTGCCTTCATATCTGGAATGGGAATATAAATCAAACGATCAAATCTGCCCGCTCGGAGCATTGAGCTGTCCAGGAGGTCAGGTCGGTTTGTGGCAGCGACGACAATCACATCTTTGAGCTGAACAAGTCCATCCATCTCGGTTAGAAACTGGCTGACCACCCTCTCAGTAGCATGAGAATCAGATCCGCTGCCCCTTCCAGGAAGCAGAGAGTCGATCTCATCGAAGAATATCAGCGCTGGAGCCGCCTGGCGGGCCTTTCTGAAGACCTCCCGAACAGCCCTTTCCGACTCTCCCACCCACTTGCTGAGAAGCTCAGGGCCCTTGACGCTTATGAAGTTGATATTGCATTCAGTTGCCAATGCCCTCACAAGGAGGGTCTTGCCGGTTCCTGGCAGGCCGTAGAGGAGGATTCCTCTGGGAGGCCGGATGCCTACTGCAGAGAACGCCTCGGGATACTTCAGCGGCCAGTCAACGGCCTCGATCAGGGCCTGCTTGGCTGACTCAAGGCCGCCCACCTCATCCCAGTGAACCTCGGCAACCTCCACGAAGACCTCTCTCATGGCCGAGGGCTCGATCTTCTTCATGGCCTCCATGAAATCCTCTCTTGTGACACGAAGGCCTTCCACAACATCAGCCGGTATATCCTCTTTGACATCCAGGTCTGGCAGGGCCCTCTCGAGGGTGCGCATTGCAGCCTCCTTGCATAGGGCATACAGGTCGGCTCCCACAAAGCCGTGGGTTGCATCTGCCACATCCTTGAGGTCCAGGGACTCATCAAGCGGCATTCCCCTGGTATGAACATAAAGCACCTCAAGCCTACCGTTCTTATTTGGAATGCCTATCTCAATCTCCCTATCAAACCGTCCGCCCCGGCGGATGGCAGGGTCGAGGGCATTGGGCCGGTTTGTGGCTGCAATGACTATCACCTCGCCCCTTGAGGATAGGCCGTCCATGAGCGATAGGAGCTGAGCGACCACCCTTCTCTCAAGATCCCCAGAGACCTCCTCGCGTTTGGGAGCTATGGAGTCAATCTCGTCAATGAAAATTATTGATGGGGCACTCTTCGAGGCCTCCTCGAAGATCTGGCGCAGCCTCTGCTCGCTCTCGCCATAGAACTTCGAGACGACCTCAGGACCCGAGATGGATATGAAGTTGGCGTCAGTCTCGCCGGCAACTGCACGGGCTATAAGCGTCTTTCCAGTTCCCGGGGGCCCGTGCAGCAGAACTCCGCTAGGCGGATTGATGCCGAGGCGCGAGAAGAGCTCTGGATGGCGCAGCGGCACCTCTATCATCTCCCTGATCTCCCGAATCTCCCTGGAGAGGCCTCCGATATCTTCGTAAGAGATCTCCCGCACATGAAGCGACAGCTCATCGAGGGTCTCCCTGGTGATGCTGATTATGGTCTCAGGCGTGACGAGGACAGCACCAGCAGGCATTGTGCTGACAACAGCCAGGTTCAGGCTGCTGTTGATCATCTCAACCCTCAACATCTCTCCCTTGACCACTGCTCTGCCCTGGAGCATTCGGAGAAGATAGGCAGGGCCGCCCATGAGCCTGATCTGGCGAGTTGGAGCAACCACAATCTTCCGGGCGGGCTTCGCCTCAGCCCTGGAGACGCTCACCTTGCTGTCTATCCCAGCTCCAAGATTGGCCCGGGTGCTACCATCGATTCTGATCAGATCCTGGGAGTCCTCGGGATTTCCTGGCCAGGCTATGGCGTATAGCTTATCGCGTCCCTTGATCTCCACAACTCCGCCGTTCTCCAATGATAGAGAAGCCATGGCTGCGGCCCCAATCCTGGCCACACCTTTTCCAGCATCCTTGTGATATGCCTCGGCAACCCTTAGCTGCAAAGAGCCATCGACAAGTTGTTCTCCTTCTGCCGGCTCTGCATTCATCATAGATTATGTCTCCATATCATGCCAGATATGCCCTATCCTATGCTCCATTCCTGGCCGGCTAGATGAACAGCCCCCCGCTCTTCGAGTCTCTTGAGATTGTCCATCACTACTATCTCAGGGACCTCAAGCTTCTCTGCCAGGTGCCAGGAATCTGCATCTCCTGAAAGGAGAGCAGAGAGTATCTCAGCTTCAAGCTGGTTTCCAGCAAAGCTCTGGGCTGCTTTGCAGGCCATCTTCTTAATCTCCATCTCCCGGCTCTCGATCTGCTCGAGAAGAGAGCGCAGCTCAAGCCTCCTCATCTCCAGGCTTGAGAGCTCCTCTCGAAGAAGTTTCATGTCCTGGCTCAGAGCCACCTCTTCAGCTCTTGGCACATTCTCCGTGTGATAAGCCCGGACTCCATAAGAATGAGGAGATAGCGCCACCTCGAGCACAGTCTTTCTGGCTATGCGAAAGTACTTTCGCCTTCCGCTGTTTTGGTAGCACTCCACAAGGCCCGCCCTCTCCAGCATCTCAAGATGATCTATGACGGCCTTGGGCCCCACATCGAGCCTCTTGGCCATCTCATTGAAGTAAAAGGGGCGGAAGGATAGAAGCTGAAGTATGCGCCTCCTATTCTCATTTCCCAGGATGTCTAAAAGCTCGACAGGATCCAATATCATCACTCGATTATCAATTATTGAACTTTAAGTTAGTAACAATAGGTTAGATAAATCTTGCGGTATGCCGCATTCTCCTTTAGCGGATGCTGACTATCCACCAGAAAGAGGCTATGCCTGCCGCAAGTAGAAGCAAGCTCACGACTCTCTCGTGTCCCACCCTCCAGCGGGCCAGTGCAAAGCGAATGCTGATCAATACATGAACCAGGAAGAAGAACACCAGGAACAGGTCCAGCTCGGTATGCATGTACCTGGCAGTCTGCAGGGACAGTAGAACCCTGTTCCACCAGGCGTATCCCGAGACTATGAATATGATCATGAATACGAGGAGCAACCAGGCAGATATCCTGTTTATCTTGACTAGAATTCGTCCGGCCATCAAGGCATTTCACCGTTGGTGCATTTGGCTGCTGATCGATTATCAATTCTTCCTCAGGTCATGTGAAAGGCTTATAAAGGAGGAGATTAGACGGGTGGTTGTTGTAGGCAAATGACGAAAAGCCTATCGCTAATAAGTCGAATCGGAGACATGTCAATGAATAAGAAAAGCGTAATTCTTCCTCTGCTGCTTGTATTCCTCTTCGCTGGCCAGTCCTATGCGCAGGCCGACAACAGTACTGGCGCTCTGCCCACGAATGCCACGAATGAGAGCATATCTGCAAATGAGACTGCAACGCCCGTGGATGGTGCTCCAAGCCTCAATTACATATGGTCGTTCTCGGGAATTGAGACGGGTTCCATCACAATGGCCCTCAACCAGGAAGGAAGCGATCTATTCGGCCAGGCCAAGTATGAGCCTGAAGGCGGAAAGGCATGGAATGCCGAGGTCGTTGGATCGATTGAGGGGGATCAGGTTAGCCTTACGATGACAGCTCAAAAGGAGAATGAGATGGTCACAACCAGGATGACCGGAGTTTACGCCGATGATGCAATTAATGGAAACTTCACCCAGATCAGCGGTGGGCAAAAGGTAGGAAGCGGCGTATTCAGCGCAATGTGGATCAATCCCGATACATCCAGCTACACGCCCGCAGTTGTTGAGGAGCCCCAGGCCGAGAGCGCCACACCAGCGGCAGTAGCCCCTGCTGAGCAGGCCCCTTCAAACAACAATACAGAGACGAAATCAAGGTTCGTGGATGTTCGCGAGTACAAAGATAAGATAGGCCCCGGCGGCGATCTTAGCGGCATTCCTCCAGGAATGGGCGGAGCCGGTGGAACCGGTACCTATTAACTTCAAACCTTCAGACGCGGGATTTGCACCCGCAGCATCTCTTTTTCTTCTGATTATTTCCCCGTGAAAGCGTCGCACGCCCGTGAAAGATCCTCTCAATTCAATGGCAGAAGTGGTCAAACCAGCGGGGTCTGACTACCACAGGCACAGGAGAGCGAATTAGCCATAATGATGTCTGTGTTGACATTTCTCCTCACCCAGGCCTTCTGGTAGTCCGGATTGATCTGGGTGGCTTTTTTATAGGCCTGGACCGCAGTATAGGGATATCCCTTGAGGTCGTAAATGACTCCCATATTGTACCAGGCCTGTGCATACGAATCATTCAGGGCCACAGCGTTCTGAAAAGAGATGAGCGCAGCATCGTACTTGCCCAGCAGGCCCTCGTCGATTCCCTTGTTGTTCCATGCCTCATCGTCCATGGGATCAAGCTGCAGAGATCTGTTGTATGCCTCTAAAGACTCATTTATTCTGCCAAGGTTATATAAATCGTAACCCTTCATGAACCACTCAATAGCAGTCTCGTTCTCAGCCATGCAGACCGGAGCAGCGCACAAGATAAGCCCTGCCGCCGCCATAATCAAGAAAAGAAGCCGAAAGCTCTGATTCACGATTGATCCCTCGCAGCCGGCCATTTTATCATCCAAGAGCATAAAGCTTTCTGCATATTTTCCGGCTTTGCTCAGGCCTTTTCATAGGATCTTATGATCTGATCGAATGCCTGCAAGACCTTCTCCAGATCCTCTCTGGAGAGGCCAAAGGTTGACAGCTTGAACTGGCGGGTGAGGCCCGGCTTGATGCCAGAGATCCCGCGCTCCTTCAGGTCCCTGTAGAGGAAGTATCGCCCTTTCTTGGCCCTCTGAGAGATCTGGTAGAGGTTCTCGGCCAGGAAGAATATCAGGTCGTGGCTATGTGGCCGATCTCCCGCCTGGACCATGCCCATCTTCTCCATTCTTTCAGAGAACCAGCGCGCCTTCTCGACCTCATCAGGCCAGTGCTCTATCCTCTCTACCACAGCAGGAAAGGATGCCATGAGCGTAATAAGAGGAGCGCCGCGCACTGTGCAGCCGAGGAGTTCGACCTCTTTGTTCTTCTTCGTGGGAGAGTAGCGGAAGAGGGGTTTTGCATACTCCTCTGCGGCTCCGAGGACGCCGACCGGCCCTGAGGCTGCCATCGATTTATGGCCACTGCCTACGATTATATCAGCACCAAGCTCCCGGGCATTTACAGGCATTCTGCCCACGGAATATGCCGCATTGAGGAGCAGGGGGACGTTGTAGTCGTGGCAGGCGTCGGCAATATCTCGCGCGGGGGGTAGGTTTCCATAATTTCCGTCTGGATATGTGAGCACAGCCAGACTCACATTCCCCTTCTGCTCATAGGCCCTCTCGATGGCCTGAACATAGCCTTCGGCCGATATGGCGTAATTGGGCTGTGGGCTCGCCGCTGCATATTCGATTTTCAGGCCCGCCCTCTCCGCTGCCAGGATCGTTGTGTAATGGGCATTTGCGTCTACAACGACGGTGTCGCCCTTCTCGCAGAGTGCATGCATTGCTGCAAACTTTCCTTCGCGTGCGCCATGAGTGATGCGCACCTCGTCTATTCCCAGGAACTCGGGAAGGACGCTGTGCACAAACTCCTCCACAGGAGGGTTCTTGATCCGATCGAGCATTCCAGCGCAAAAATCACAAACCGAATAGCCGTCTCCCCATTCCATCAGAGCTTCACGCGCCTGCTCGGTCAGAATTCCGCCTCGCTGCAATGGATCTACATTTATCTCCGCTATGTCTCTCTTGAGGCCGCAGAATTTGTCGAGATTGCTGAGCATTCAGATCAGCTACTCGGGCTTTGGGGGTATAATCCTTTGCCAGCTTTATGCAAAAAATGATATATTTTCTGCTCCTCCAGAAGTTTGATGGCTCTGGTAATTGGTCACAGAGGGGCATTTGCGATTGCGGCTGAAAACACGCTTGAGGGCATCAGAGCCGCAGCTTCATGCAGAGCCGACTATGTGCAGCTCGATCTGAGGCTTTCTCGCGACGGAGTGCTCGTCCTGATGCATGATGAGAGCGTTGAGAGGACCACCAGTGGTCGCGGGCTTGTAGGAGACCTCTGCCTTGATGAGCTTAAAGCCCTAGAGATCCGGGATTGCAACGGCCTGCTTCGTCAAGGACTTGATGTTCCGACTCTGAATGAGGCGGCTTCTCTGGCCCGAGAACTGGGTTTGGGATTGGTGCTGGAGATGAGAGAGGAGGGTCTTGAGGGACTGGTGGCTGAAAGCGTCTCTGGTGATGACTGCATAGTGACATCATACTACCACAGCAGCCTGCGCGAATTGTCTGAAATTTCCGCGCTCAAGACAGGGATTATCATATCATCGCTGCCCATAAAGCCCGTCCGACTTGCGCTTTTGGCCAAATCTGCTGCCATCTTTCCAGAGAGGGTCAATGCCAGGCTCTTCAAAGAGGCCCATTTGCATGAAATTGCAGTCTATCCATGGATCGTCAACAGCAAGGAGGAGGCGAGCTGGCTGCTCAGGCTGGGGGCAGACGGCCTTGTGACTGATGACCCCTGCCTGATCAGAGATGCGGCGGACGGGCCGGTCCAGGCCACGGGCAAGGATAATTGCCAGTATTACCCTTGTCATCATTTCCCCGATCAGGATTGCACCCATTGCTTCTGTCCGTTATATCCCTGCAAGGATGGGGAGCTTGGCAGCTATGTGAAGACCAAGAGAGGAAAGAGGTTTTGGAGCTGCATCAACTGCCAGCTTGTCCACCGTCCAGATGTGGCGGCATATCTAACAAGCCATCCCAGGGCCACCACAGCCGAACTCAAAACCCTGAGAACTGAAAAATCTATTTCCCGGAGACAATTGTCTCTCCAATAGTCTCTCCATAAATGATGACTACCGACGGAAAGCTTTATGGATACCTGGAAGATAATGCAGACAGCATGAGACATATTATACTTGCATTAGTTGCTCTTGTGGCTATTAGCGGGCTATTGCCTGCTATTATGGCCTCAAACGTAGAGCCACTTTTATTGGGTAACACCTCCACTAAGACGCAGAACACCGCTGAAACCTCGTTACTGACCACGGCTTCTCAGGCAGCTTTCCTCAATGATAGCTGGACCCCCAGCTCATTTAAAGCACCCATAGCCGATCAGGCCACGGGCGTACTCAAGAATATGACCAATAACAACACAACCCTGGCCAATTCCACCTATGCCATATACGATTTCCTGGACGACAACTACACTGCTCCGGCTGCAGGGTCTCCTGTTTACGATACTCCAATCAAAATTGGTCAAGAGAGCATCTACGATTTCCTGAAGGGCAACGACTTCACCCCGCGTCCGTTCCCAGTGCGGTTCATGATAAGAATATCTGCACCGGTCTTTCCCTATCTCTTCAATCCATGTGCTTTCTATGTTTGCAACGGTTCTTGCAAAGAGTTTTGAAGTTTCAATCATTTCGGCCG
>JBFYLF010000026.1:0-14471 GCA_041305505.1 Methanothrix sp.
GATTCACAATTATTCTGGTCGCTTGATCAAATGAACCTATGATGCGATTGTTTCCGGATTCCGTCTAACCGAAGCGCGCGGCCCGAAGCATACCCAATCCCTTTAGAGTGGGGTGGCCGCGCGCAGTTTGATTTTTTTATTATTGATAGTATTACCCCTAATTTGAGCGTAGATCTCCTGCAGTCCGCCGGCAGGGCAGAGCCAGCCGCACCACAACCTGCCGACAAACAGAGAGCTGATGAAGAGGAGAATGAAAACTATCAGGCCACCGGTCGCAACTCCTATCGATGCGCCTTCTGTAATTATTGGACAGGAGATATACGC
Organism: Methanothrix sp.; assembly: GCA_041305505.1. Lineage (GTDB taxonomy): Archaea > Halobacteriota > Methanosarcinia > Methanotrichales > Methanotrichaceae > Methanothrix. Next base: position 325 of record JBFYLF010000026.1, read on the forward strand.
AAATGTGACAGGCAATAGCATAAAGGAAAAGATGATGAGAGCTTTGCGAATCCTTTGCCGTAACGACCTCATGTCATTTACAGTATTTTTCATATAAAGAGCTTCAGGACTTATGATATTTTAGGATAACTGATTAAAAAAAGAAGAAATAATCCTGATCAGTACTGCTTTGCCATATAAGTCCTTCCCGCGCTCTTCTTGCCGCATACGGCGCAGGCTGCCTCAATGAAGCTCCTGTACTGCGGCTCTCCGAGCATATTTGCCTCCACCTGCTCCTCAAGCTGATGGCCGCAGTCCTCCTCTCCACACCAGGGAACCAGGGCCACACCTGCCTGGGTCTGGGCTCTTGCCTGCTCGATGCTCGAGACCTCTTTGACCTTGCTCTCATGAACTATCCTGGCTTTTTCATAGAGCGCGCCCTGCAGCTCTTTTGCCTCGGCAGCTATTGAGCCTACCAGATCTTCCATTGGCACAGCCTTCTTGGCTCCATCCCGGCGGGCTAATGTGACCACGCCCTTTTCTATGTCCCTGGGCCCGACCTCCAGGCGAATGGGCACTCCCTTCATCTCCCACTTGTAGAACTTGGCCCCCGGTCTCTCATCGCTGGTGTCAAGCTGCACCCGAATTCGAGCGGAAGCGAGCTTGCCCTGCAGCTCCCGGCAGACCGCCAGCACCTTATCCTTATCGCCGAGCAGGATCGGAACTATGACCACCTGAACCGGGGATACCTCCCAGGGCAGGACCAGCCCCTTCTCGTCTCCATGAACAGAGACGAGGGCGGCGATGCAGCGTTCGGATATGCCATAGCATGTCTGAGATACAAGCTTCTGCTCGCCGTTCTCAGCCTCGTATGTGATCTCATAGGTCTTGGCAAATGTCGATCCCAGATGATGAGCAGTTCCAACCTGAAGCGTCCTGCCGTCCGGCATGATAACATCTATGGCCGTTGTGTAGTCGGCTCCGGGAAACTTGTCCCAGCTCGGCCTGCGGCTGACCAGGAAGGGCAGAGCAAGTCTGCTGTAGAACTCCGAGTACCTCTGGATTGCCACCTCCACCTGTGCTGCCGCATCTTCCCATGTGGCATGGACAGTATGGGCTTCCTTGAATGATGTTATCTCCCGAAGGCGGATCAGGGGGCGGGTATGCTTTGTCTCGTATCGGAATGTGTTGACTATCTGATAGATTCGAAGCGGCAGATCTGCATGGGACCTGATCCAGAGCTTGAACATGGGATAAATGGCAGTCTCGCTTGTGGGCCGCAGGGCCAGCTTGACCTCCAGAGGAGTCGTCCCGCCGTAGGTCACCCAGTAGACCTCGTCCTCAAAGCCCTTGATGTGCTGAGCCTCTTTCATGAACTCGTTTTCAGGGATCATGAGGGGAAACTGGGTCTCCTGATGGTCGGGATCGAGAAGCTCACGGATGATGGCGTAGACATTCTTTTTGATGGCAAAGCCGAAGGGAAACCAGACGCACATGCCCTTGACAGGATAGCGGTTGTCTATGATCTCCGCTGTCATGAGCAGCTCGTGATACCACTCGCTGAAGTTCTCCTTGGCCGGAAGCTTGGCTTGTTTGCCCTCTTTTGGATTGGATTTTGTCTTGGAATCAGTCATGTAACCACCGATATGGCAATGGGAGTGATAAATGTTTCAATGGCCGAAGCCACGAAGAGGAGGGGAGTTATATAGCGCCATAAAAAGCGAAATGCAGTTTTGGTCTCGCCTGACAGGTCGACCTTCTCCTTCGCCAATGTCAATGCCAGAAGATAGCCCAGCCGAAATCCGAGGGCAATGCTGACCAAGACCGCAGGAAGCTCGAAGATGCCGTGGGGCATGATGCCAGCCGCCAGAAAGATCAGCCCACTCTTCTGGATCGCACTGTAGGCCACAACTCCTAGCAGAAAGCCGTTGCTCGTCACTACAAGCAGGGGGATGAGACCGAGGCCCAGCCCCAGGAGTAAAGCTGTAGCCGAAGCCAGGAGATTTTTCAGGAAAATTATGATCATGATGATGAGAGGTGGCTGCTGCATGATCCATCTCAGAGCATCCAGCTCTGCCATCCACTTGGAGGCAATATCAGGATCTAAGGCCGCTGTCCAGTAGCCCATGACAGAAGTCAGGGCGAAGATGAATACGGACATGGCTACAAAGGAGCTTATAGATCTCAAATAGGCCAGATCATCCCTAATCGACAAGAATTATCCTCCCACCAAGATCTTCCGGCCTTTATTTAAGGATAGCGCGGACCAAAATCATGCTTGAAATGAAAATTTGGGAAGAAGATGCTGTCCCTGAGAATTTGTCACTCACGCATTCCAGAGGAAATAGATGCCAAAGCAGATAAGGAATATCCCGCACACACCCAGGATCTTTCTGTAGCTGCCTTCGGAGAGAACGCTCCGCCCCCGGTCCAGGCTTCCTGAGACGAGCGTGTACCAGCCGAAGTCGGCGCCCCAGTGGCCGATGATAAAGGCGGCGGACATTATCAATCCTGAGCTGAGGCCGAAGATCAGGAAAGCGCTTCCCACCGATAGCCACCAGATCCAGAAGTAGGGATTCGCAGCGCTGGTGACGGCCCCTGCCAGAAAAGCGCTGCCGCTCACCTCTCCATGCGGCCCGCTTAATTTGGCGTTCCTGCTCTCCTTTGCAGTCATGATCCCAAATATAATGAGTGCGAGGCCCCCGATGATGGAGATTATCTGGGAATATTGCTGCATGACTGAAGAGAGGCCCCCCACGATGATTAGAAATATCAGGACCTCCACCAGTGCGTGGCCCGCTGCCACCTTGGGGCCAGCAGTCCAACCCTCCCGGAGGGCAGAGTTGATTGTGACCAGGAGCGTCGGACCCGGGGCGAGAGCGCCAGTAAGGCCGATGGCAAAAGCCATGGCCAGCATCTCCATTATCTCGTACATCCTCTATTCAGCCTTTATCAGTTCTAAGCTTGAATAGCCTTTGGCCTGCGATACTTCAGGAATACGAGAGCGCCCGCAGGAGATTAAGCCTAAAAAGCGGATAAATGGACAGGTCGGGATTTGAACCCGAGGCCTCTACCATGCCAAGGTAGCGATCTTCCAGCTGATCTACCTGCCCGACAGCTACTCCAGGTAATCTGTTCGGTAGAATAAGAAGAGGATGAATCATGCTTATTCCTATCCTTCGCCCGCATCTCAGCGCCAAGAATGGCAAGATCATTCCTTTCATCAGCCGCGCCAGTTGCTTGGAAAAAGAATCCTTCTGCCTGGCACTCGTGCGCGGAAATGCCATCAAAGCTGAAGGCCTATTAGGAATAATTATATCCTCCTTCGACTTGAATGGTGGCGACGATCATGAGGCACCTGGCACTTATTATTTTGCTTACGATTCTTTCATGCAGCTTCGTAGGGGACGCGAGTCATTACGACGGCAATGATGATGCCCATGGCCGGTTTCTTGGCTACCCAGCCTTCAGCAGCTTCCTCTCCTCCAGCTCTTTTGTGGCCGTCAACAACAGCACTGACATATCGCCGATACTCCTCGATGCCGCCATCTTCATGCCAAATGCCAATCTCTGGAGATTCGGCAACGGCTCGGCCCTATCTCACCCATTGCTGCCCTTATGGAGCCAGTACAGCTTCTTTCTGCCTTTTCCAGATTTCAGCTGCGGGTCTTCCGGCAGCGACGAAGATAATACTACTTCCATCAATGATTTTTTGAATGGGGATGAAAACCGCACTTTTCCAGTCTATGAAATCCCATCTCTAAGGCAGTTCGCCCTTCGGGACGGATATAAGGAAAGTGTTGAGGCTCATGATGATCAGACCCGCATGGGCCTCAATCACTTCCTGGACGATGATGAGCCGCCCAAAAGACCACTGCTTTGAGATTTTCAGATCAAGATTCCGAAATCAATTAGGCATATCAGCTCTTGGCCTATTCTCAGGGCTCGATCTCTGCCCACAGCTTCCTGTAGCAGAACGACCAGTCCTCGCAGATTATGTCTTTGCCGCTTCTTCTTATCGCCGCAGTCTTCTCATCAGCAGGAGGGCGCAATTTGATCCACTTGGGTCCATTTCAGATGAGAGAATAACTGGTCTATCGACTGGCCGATGAGATTGACGCCACCTGCTAATCGTTCATCGCCGAGGATGATATCGTCTTTGCCGCAAGCTTTTCATATGCCGCGCCAAAATGGCAGAGATGTGAATGCTTTTGATCAGCTTCATGATAAGATAAGAGAGAAGCTCTCAGAAGAGGCAATCTTTCAGCCGACGAAGCCCCAGGAGCAGGCCATCCCCGCCATCCTCTCAGGCGAGAACGTCCTGCTCATCGCTCCAACGGGAACGGGAAAGACTGAGGCCGCAAGCCTGCCGATTTTTCATAAGATCCTGGGTAGCGAGCGAAAGGGCACACTGGCTGTTTACATAACGCCGCTTCGAGCACTCAATCGCGACATGCTCAGACGCTTTAATGAATGGGGGGAGCAGCTGAAGATCTCCGTGGCCGTCCGGCATGGAGACACAAGCCAGTCCGATCGAAGAAGACAGGCCCTGCGCCCGCCGGACTTGCTGATCACGACTCCCGAGACGCTGCAAGTGATGCTTACAGGAAAGCTCCTCAGAAAGAACCTCTCGACTGTCAGGACCGTCGTGGTCGACGAGATTCACGAGATGGCATCATCCAAGCGCGGATCGCAGCTAACTGTCCTCCTGGAGAGGCTGGCTGAGTTGGCAGGCGACTTTCAGAGGATCGGTCTGTCTGCGACCGTCGGCTCCCCTGAGGATGTGGCCCGTCTGCTAGCGGGAGTTGGCAGGAGCTACAGGATAGTCCAGACCGAGGTTTTGAAGAGCAGCAGCTTCCTGGTTGTAAGCCCGACTCCGAATGGAGAAGATCGTGCGAATGCAGGAATTCTAGAGTGCGACCCGCGTCTCTCTGCCCAGATCCGGTTTATTCGGGAGAGCGTTCGAGACAGGAAGTGCCTGATATTCGTCAACACAAGACAGGCGGCTGAGGTTTTGGGATCTCGCTTCCGACAGCTAGGCGAGCCCATTGGAGTGCACCACGGAAGCCTCTCAGTTGAGTCACGGATCGAGGCCGAGGAGGCCTTCAAGGCCGGAGAGCTGCAGGGCCTGATCTGCACCTCATCCATGGAGCTTGGAATTGATATCGGCGATGTCGATCACGTCATCCAGTACAGCTCGCCGCGCGCTGTATCCCGCCTGCTCCAAAGGGTTGGCCGGGCCGGCCATAGGATAGATCTCGTCTCATCAGGCTCAATAATCGCCACATGTGCAGACGATGTAGCAGAGGGCTGTGCTATCGCCAGACGGGCGGCAGCGGGACTTCTGGAGAGTATCCAGATTCATGAGATGCCTGCTGATGTCCTGGCCAACCAGATCGTGGGCCTTGAGATGGACTTCTGGGAGATTCCATTTGAGAGAGCGAGGGCAATCATAAGCAGAGCCTATCCATTCCGGGATCTCTCAGGCGAGGAGATGGAGGGTGTGGTGGCCCAGATGGAGGAGAGCAGGCTCGTTCGGCTCGGAGAGGGAGGAGTCCTTCAGAGGACGAAAAAAGCCCGTCAGTACTACATCGAGAACCTCTCGATGATCCCTGACGAGAAGAGGTATAACGTCTACGATATGGTTGGCCGAAGGTCTGTAGGAACCCTCGATGAGGCCTTTGTCATAAGCTTTGCAGAGCCAGGAGCCACATTCGTCACAAAGGGCGAGATCTGGGAGATAGCTGAGATTGGAGAGGATGAGATCAAGGTCGTTCCAATCCACAGAAGCGGCGAGATCCCGAGCTGGACGGGAGAGGAGATTCCTGTGCCATTTGCCGTTGCCCAGGAGGTTGGGAGCATCAGGAGGGAGATCGGGCGGATTGTGGAGGCTCGGAGGGAGGCGGGCGGAGAAGCCTGCGGAGGAGCAGAGGAGGCTGTGGCCTGGCTTCAGAAAAATTATCCCGTCGACCTTGAGGCAGGGCGGGAGCTGGTCGATCTGATCTCGAGGCAGGTCGAGAAGCGCCTTTATGTTCCTGATGAGTCCCTCATAGTTGTTGAGAGCGGGGGGGAGGGAGCCCTCATCAACGCATGTCTCGGCCACAAGACAAATGACACTCTTGGCCGGGTCATCTCCTCCCTGTTATCGGCACGCTTCGGAAGCAGCGTGGAGATATCGATAGATCCCTACCGCATCGAGCTAATTCTGCCCAAACCACTTCTGGCGGAGGAGGTCGCCCGGACTCTGGAGGATCTGGATCCGACATACATCGAGCCAATCCTCGAGATGACGCTCAAGAACACAACATTGCTGCGCTGGAAGATGGTTCATGTGGCTCGCAAGTTCGGGGCCTTCTCCAGGGACATTGATTATCAGAGGGTTAGCATGGCTAAACTTTTAGCCGTATTCGAGGGGACGCCCATGTACCGGGAGGCGCTCCGGGAGATCTATCATGACCGGCTGGACATCGAGCGGGCGAAGTGGGTCCTGGAGAGGATCAGAGACGGCTCGATTCGGGTAGTCACCGGGCCCCTCTCTCCCATAGGCTCGAGCGGAAGGGGCGGCGGCAGGGATGTCACATCTCCAGAGCATGCCGATGCAGCGGTGATCGACCTTCTCAAGAGCCGGATCATGAACGACAGGGTGCTTTTATTTTGCGTGAGCTGCAAGAAGTGGAAGAGCCTGCGGCCCGTCGAGAGGGTGGCCGAGCAGCCGGAGTGCCCATTATGCAGCTCTCGCATGGTCGCCGCACTCAAGCCCTGGGAGGAGGAGGAGATCGCAGTCGTCAAGAAGCCTGAGAAGAAGAAGACGGCTGAGGACAAGAGGCGGACGAAAAGGGTATTTCGAAATGCGAACCTGGTCTTGAGCTACGGCAAGACAGCGGCCATTGCCCTCGCCAGCCGGGGCCTCGGGCCGGAGACTGCGGCGAGGGTCGTGGGAAAGAGGCGGCAGGACGAGATGGAGTTCTATCGGGATATACTCAAGGCAGAGAGGGAGTATGCCAGGACAAAGAGGTTCTGGGGATAAAAGGAAAAGTGGTCGTGTAGGTGAGTTACTGAAAACCGAATAGCAATCAGTACTTTGTTGAATTCAGCCGTAATTCATTGCCCTCCATCGATTCTTTGGTGCAGCACTATAAATTAACAAGCATCGAGTTAATGTGATTGCTCCTCGGCATAAACCCCATAAGCAAATAAGCAACATAAACTTTAAGAATTAACAGACCATGAGCCAGTATGAAAGGTCGATGATAATGGACGCCAAGGATGCCGCTCTGATCGCCAAAAAATATTTCGAAGAGACCAAAAACACCATGTACTTTTTATTCGACGCGCCTGAAGTTCAAAGGCAAAACGGCCAATGGAAGGTTGTCTGCGAGATCAGAGAGCTCTTCATAGAGAGCGTAAAGAAGTTCGAGATAACTATTGACGATCAAGATGGGACCATCCTGGATGTCAAGAAGCTGGATTAAGGCACCTAGTCATCTGGTCATGGACACAGTCCCGCTACTGCTATTGTTGGTGGGGGCTTACGACCAGTCCTATTTATCCAAATTTAAGAGACTGAAGTCCTACGGCTATGAAAAATGGCACTTCGAGGTTCTCTCGAAATATATTTTTGGCACAAAAACAGTGACCATCACGCCAGGAGTTCTTTCCGAAACCGGCAATTTCCTGGAAAACGACCATCATTTTTCAGAGATCCTTGCTTCTAATGTGAGTCTCTTAGCCATGATCAAGGAGGCTTACATTGAGAAAGCCAGGATCTTGAACTGTGAGTTGATTTTCCAATTAGCCTTCACAGATGCTTCTCTCATCCTGTTTGCACAAGATAGCGGAGGCTCTATTCTGACTCGCGATAGAAAATTATGGGCAGCCTGCAAGAAAAGAGGAGTTGATGCTCACCATCTCGATGAAGTGCTGGCAGCAGGCGATCTGATAATCCGCGCAGATGATTATGATTACTCATAGCGTTTTTGGCAATAATTACGGCAAGCCTATGGGTCATTTCTCCAAATCCTCTCACACACCATCGCCTCTTCTCCTTTCTCCGGATGCGCTTCCTGAGATAGCTGACTTTAAATTTCGCCTGTAAGGGAGCGGCTTTGGCGGCCTTAGAAACGATCTTCTGGTCGTAGAGATCCGCTGACACAGTTAAATTAATGATTGAATATGGAAATTTTGGGCTGAATATCAATCTATATCCATCACCGAAGAGCTTTTTTTGCTTCGCCGGAAGATTTGATATACCCTGACGTTTTCTCTCATGGCAGAGCATAGCATAGAGAAAATCAAACTCAATTCAGGGTATGAAAATGAACTACTGGCAACCAAAGTATGAGCTCATGGCAAGAGAGGAGCTGGAGGAACTGCAGCTTCGCCGGCTCAAGAGCATGGCAGAGAAAGTTTACAAGAACGTCCCATTTTATCACCGGAAATTCCAGGAGGCGGGCGTCACACCCCAGGACATCAAGAGCCTGGCAGACATCTCCCGGCTCCCAACCACCAGAAAGCAGGATCTGCGAGACAATTATCCCTTCGGACTCTTCGCCGTGCCTCTTGAGGATGTGGTGCGGGTTCATGCCTCATCAGGCACAACAGGCAAGCCGACAGTCGTCGGCTATACAGCCAAGGACATCGAGACCTGGTCGGACCTCATGGCCAGGGACTTTGTAATGGTAGGCGTCGAGAAGAAGGACATATTCCAGAACGCCGTCAACTACGGCTTTTTTACAGGCGGCCTTGGCGTGCACTACGGCATCGAGAGGATGGGCGCTATGGCTGTGCCCTCTGGTGTCGGAAACACCGAGCGGCAGCTCGAGATCATGATGGACTTCGGCGTCACTGTCCTGCACTGCACTCCCTCATACGCCCTTTACTTATCTGAGACTGCCAAAGCCAAAGGCGTGGTCGACAAGCTAAAGCTTCGAATCGGCTGCTTTGGGGCAGAGCCCTGGTCGGATGAGTCGAGACGCGAGCTTGAAGTGGCATTGCATGTCAAGGCTTACGACTCCTACGGCCTCTCTGAAATGATGGGTCCTGGAGTCGCCTTTGAGTGCCAGGAGCAAAATGGCCTTCACATCTGGGAGGACCACTTCTTAATCGAGATCCTGGACAAGAACGAGCAGCCATGCGCGCCGGGGGAGCCCGGAGAGCTGGTCATAACCTCGCTCACCAAAGAGGCCATGCCCCTGATCAGATACCACACAGGGGATGTAACCTACATCATGGAGGAGAAGTGCCCCTGCGGGCGTACCAGCCGAAAGCTGCATCGCTTCCTCGGCCGGGCGGACGATATGCTCATAGTTCGGGGCATCAACGTCTTCCCAAGCCAAATCGAGGATGTCCTGGTCAGCATTCCAGAGATCGGCAGCTACTTCCAGGTTGTCGTGGACAGAAAGAAGCATGGGTTAGATGAGATCAGCATCCAGGTGGAGCTGAAAGACGAGGCGTTCACGGGCGAGCTCTCGGACCTGGCGAGGATCCAGAAGCGAACCGAGGAGAAGCTCAAGAGCGTTCTGAATGTTCGGAGCAAGATCGAGCTTGTCGAGAAGGGCACAATCCCCCGGACGGCAGGAAAGTCGCGCAAAGTTGTGGACCTGCGGGATGTCTACTCCAAGGATGATAAGACCAGGAAATGAAATGCTCAGGGATGGCAGGAAGCCCTGAACGCAGGGCTAAATCCCATCCCAATAAAATTCTAAAAATTGAATTTTGCTGTCTTTATCTGGCCACCTGGCTGATCAGCTCCTGATCCATCACAGAGCTTTCATCCACTGCTGAGAGAAGCTCGTCATGGATGGAACTCTGGGAGTAGTAGAGCGTCACCAGTACTCCGGCCTCCTTGGCCGCCTCGATCGCCGGCAGAAAATCGCTATCTCCGGTGACAAGTACCGCTTTTTGTATCATCCTGCCGCAGCTCAGTCGCACGAGATCGGCAGCCAGTGCGATGTCCACCCTCTTTTGGATGAACTCGCCGCCTACGCAGCCGAGTCGACCCAGTTTTACCTCAAATCGGGGCAGCTTTCGCAGTGTGTAGACGAACTTGTCCATAGAGGCAAATCTGCGCCGCTCATCCTCGGTTGGAGAGCAACTCTGGTAAGGCATGCAGTTGTAGTAATATGTCCGCAGCCGCTCGTATTTGCCGCAAAGGATGTCTGAAAATCTGGCCAGGTCGATCTTGGGTTTGCCAAAGTCAACGTCAAGAATCTTGGTTAGATAAGCACCATCAATGAATACCGCTGCACGGTTCGACAAATGTGTCCCACCTTAAATTATAATTACTGCCGTCCCCTCCGAACGGCAGTGAATATTATGCCTGTACATCACAATCCTTTGATGATATATGTAATTTGTGTACGTTTTAACCCCTCACATCCATTGATTTTCATTCCCCGCTCGGATATAAGAAGGTATGGTATGACTCCACGCCTCTAATCGAGCAATCCTGGCCGAAAGATTTTCACAATAATCTATAAAATTTTCTTCTCTGCTTTTCGCTACTCTGCCCCCCAGGAATAAGCCGCAGAGCAGTCCATTTTCGGGTGGCTTGGCCTCTTCGCGAGGAGATGATCAATTCCTATCGGCATTTCCTATGCGCCTTTGCTCTCCACGATCTCAACGAGCTTTATCTCAAATGTCAGCGTCTGCTCGGATAGGGGGTGGTTGGCGTCCAGGGTAATTGTGCTTCCTTCGATATCAGTGATCTGAACGGGAACTGCAACTCCGTTTGAAGCGCAGACCTCAAGGGTCATGCCCTCAGCGGGAACTATCTCCTCGGGAAGATCCTTTTTATCTATTTTGAAGACGCGATCGTCTCTATACATGCCGTAAGCTTTCTCTGGAGGAATCTGGACCGTCTTCGACTCGCCTGGACTCATTCCTACCACAGCCTCCTCAAACCCGGCGATAAGACAGCCCGAGCCTATCTCGAACTCCAGTGGATCAGACCCTTCGGAGGTGTCAAATAGAATGCCCGTATAAAGCTTGCCGTTATAATGCACCTTCACGGTGTCGCCAATCTTCGCTTGAGCCATAAGAATCCGCCTCTCTCATTATTCCAGGTGGAATGTATTTTGGTTTCGTCCTAGCTCTATGATCTCCAACTATTTAGAAGGAACCGCTAGGATAGGGGTCTGGAGGTCGGAATCATAGAGCCGAAAGATGGTTATATAAAAGCAAAGCAGATGATATCATAGACTATCAATATAGCAGAAACTGCAGTAGCAGAAATGACAGTAGTAGAAATGACAAGGTTATAAGGATATATCAAGGTGAAACAAGTATATGAGAAGATGGAAGTCTGATCGCGGGCTAGAAGCCAGAATGCTTCTGACCATGTTCCTGCTAGCAGTGCTCTACCTGGGGTTTCTGGCAGTTTTGCTCTCCATGCGCGTGAGCCAGCTTGTGATAATAGTCTTCATGGGCGGTTTCTTGTTCCTGCAATATTTCTACTCAGACAGGATGATCCTCCGGAGCATGGGGGCGAAGGAGGTTTCTGAGAGCGAGGAGCCCAGGCTTCATGAGATGGTGAGGAGGCTCTGCCAGAATGCAGATCTTCCGATGCCAAGGATCGCCGTTGTCAGGACAAGCATGCCAAATGCCTTCGCCACAGGCAGGAATCAGAAGAACGCTGTTGTGGCAGTGACAACGGGCCTCTTAAGTCGGCTCAACGAGAGCGAATTGGAAGCGGTTCTGGCTCATGAGCTCACCCACGTCAAGAACAGGGATATGATGGTCATGACTATAGCCACATTCCTCTCATCTCTGGCTCAGATCATGGTTCAGTGGCTGCCTTTCGTGGGTGGCGGGAGCAGGGATCGAGACTCGGGAAGCAACATGGCTCTGCTGATACTGGTCTCTGTAGTGGTCTGGATACTGAGCTTCATTCTAATTCGCACGCTCTCCCGATACCGGGAGTTTGCGGCGGACCGCGGGGCAGCGATCATCACAGGGCAGCCCTCAAATCTGGTCTCGGCATTAAAGAAGATCAGCGGATTTCGCGTCCCGACAGAGGACCTCCGAAAGGTTGAGGGACCTGTGAGCGCCCTATTCATAACTCCAGCTTTGTCAGGGTCGTCATTGATGAACCTCTTCTCCACCCATCCGACGCTTGAGGCCAGGATTGAAGCGCTTCAGAGTATAGAGATGGAGCTGGAGGCTTAGAATGGGCTTCCTTGATTCCCTTCTGGGAAAGACAAAGCTTCCCGAGGCGAAGACGGACAGTCTCTTTGCCATATCAACGGCCTCAGTCACCCTGGAGGCGAGCCTGGGCTATAGAACGGATGGCGAGGCAGGGGTCTGCATCAAGCCGCTCGAATCGTCTCGTTATGAGGCAGCCAGGCGAGAGATAGAGGAGCTTCTCAATATCAGCATAAAGGATACCGGCACAAGATACCGAATTCAGAAAGACGAATACAATTACATCTGGGTGCTCCTATCAGATCCTGACTTTGAGGATCTGGTCACTGGCGTTCAGATGGTCTCCGAGGTTCTGATTGAGCATGGTTTTGGAACCCAGCTTCTTGCGGCAGTCTACAGATTCCAGGGTGAGGCTGTCAGCTACTGGATCTACAATTTCAAGCAGGGTACATACTATCCATTCGTTCCGAAGAGCGGCAGGGAGCGGGACACGTCCAGGGAGTTTCGCCTCAGAGCCCTGATGCAAAAGGAGATGCCGGTCGAAAAGGATGAAAGCCGCTGGTATCCTATGTGGGGCATGCCGCTATAAAAAAATTAGCGGCTCGTGGTCCTTGGGGCCAGGCGGGCTCTCATGACCCGGAATAATGTTGAAGGTCGAGTTTCATAATGGCAAAGAATGGTCAGAATAGACGGGATATCCGTCCCGGAATCACAGTCGACGTAGTCCTTAAAAAGGACCAGCGAACCGGCAAAAGAACGCGAGGCATCGTCAAGGAGCTTCTCACCAACTCCTCATTTCATCCCCACGGCATCAAGGTCCGGCTTTCGGACGGACAGGTCGGAAGGGTCCAGGAGATCATCGAATAGCTTTTATCTATCCTGCTTCTTCACCCACGCATTATGACTAAAGAGGTTCATGCAGCCCATATCCTTTGCAAGACCGAAAAGAAGGCATCCGAGATCAAGGGGAAGCTCGAGGGTGGAGAGAGCTTTGCAGAGATGGCCAGGAAGTATTCGCTCTGCCCATCGGCCAAGAGCGGCGGAGACCTGGGCTGGTTTGGCAAGGGCAGGATGGTCCCTGAGTTCGAGAAGGCGGCATTCGATGGTGAGCGGGGAAAGATACTGGGGCCTGTCAAAACCCAGTTCGGCTATCACCTGATAAGAGTTCTGGACATAAGATGATCTTTGCATTACAGTAGCTTTCACGACCGCTTTGATCATTCTTACGAGTTCCTTTTGGCCTATGCCGGACGAGAGTTCCAATCTCATTCACATTTTCAAGGAAGCAGATCCATTTGCACGGGTTCCAGGACTATTGTTCACTTGAACTACTCTCTCAAATATCACTTTCTCAAAGCCCATTTTATATAGGAGAAATGCGGAGTGGATTATATCAGCTATATTCACCCGAGAAAGAGGAGCTTCATGGCTTTTGCATCTGAAATCTCCCTCGACGATCTTTATAATTTCAAGGAAGTCTACGACATAAGTGTGCCACTAGGCCTCTCGCCCGGCTTTCCAGGCGACAGAGCTTACACTAGAGAGTGGATGGCAAGACCCTGTGAGAGCGAAGGCTGCAGCCTCTCAGCCATATCCCTGTGCTCACATTCCGGCACGCACCTTGATTTTCCAGTCCACATTCTTCCAGCCGGCAAGAGCCAGAGCAGCTATTCCCTGAGCCGCTTCGTAATACCGGCAGATGTCATATCCGTTTCCGGTCCCGGCCCGATTCCGGCCTCGAGCCTCGGAGGCATTCGGATCACTCGAGCCTCGGAGGCATTCGGATCACAAACGGCCAGGCACTCCTGTTCAAGACAGAGAACAGCCGAAGAAGGCTTATGAACCAGCCGTCCTTCTCCAGGGATTATGTCTCTCTCTCAGCCGAAGCAGCCAGGGCTTGCGCGTCCAGCAAAGCCGGCCTGGTTGGGATTGATTACCTCTCTGTGGACGGATTCGATGACCAGTCCCTTCCCGTCCACCGCATACTTCTGGAGAGCGATCTGCTCATACTTGAGGGTCTGGACCTC
>JBFYLF010000027.1:0-10785 GCA_041305505.1 Methanothrix sp.
GCTTTAAATCCACCCGCCGAGCAGATCGCAGAGATAAGGGGGATAAGGATGATGGCGAGGAACATGAGATATTTAAACCAGTTCAGTATTCCCACCTTAACCTGTTTATTATTTATCTGAAAGTAAATTTCCTGCAGCCCGGCTCCCGGACAGAGCCAACCGCACCAGATCCTCCCTAAAAACAGTGAGCTTAGGAAAATGAGTATGAAGACCACCAGGCCTCCAGTAACAATTCCCTTTGATGCACCTTCAATTATTATAGGGCATGATATATATGCAAAAGTAAATGGCAAGAGCACGAACGAAAATGTAATCAAAGCCCTCCTAACCCTCTGTCTATTTACGAACTTTTTCATATAGAATAACTCAATCGCATAAGATACTAATAACTATTTGGAGAATCGAGTTTCAGAGACTCCTGCCGATTTCAAGACGACAACACGATCTTGGGAAGGATGCTTTTATCATCTCATAGATCTCTTCTCCTATCGGGCAGAAGATGGACAAAACCGATGGAAATAGAGAATCAGGAGATGAATCAACCGATTCGTTTCTGACAGACAGGCAGGTCGAGGTTCTGAAGATGCGTCTGGATGGTCTCTCCCAGCAGGAGGTTGCTGACAGCCTAGGCACCACCCGCTCCAATGTGAGCATCCTTGAGAAGAGGGCCCACCAGAACATAGCAAGGGCGAAGAGGACTGTGCAGAAGTGGATGATGCTTCGAGCACCCATATCGCTTCAGGCCAAAGCAGGCGTCGATGTATTCGATCTGCCCAAGTTGATCTTTGCTGCTGCTGACGAAAAGGGGATAAGGCTGCCCGTGACATCTCTTGATATTGTTGTGCAGCTTCGGCGCAGTGCCCCCCGGCTCTTCAAGAAGAGGGCTTTGGATAGGGATGCACAGATCTATGTCACGCTTGAAGGAGAGATGCTGGTGGAGGATCGAGGAGATACCTCCGAAATCACCCCGTTCAAGCAATGACCTCTATCTCAAGGACGTTTGCAAATGTCTCCGAGTTGCCGTTTGAGCTGGCGATGATGCTGACCATGTAGACGCCCGCCTCTCCTGCATTCCAGATGCCTGCGTATCTGCCCCCGATTGTTTGGATCAGTTGGACCCTCGCAGCTTCGGAGCCGTCGGGGGCATTTATGACTGCCGTGCAGCGAAGAGCAGTCTCTTCGCTCTGGCCGTCTGTGCCAGAGGTGGCCGGCGTTCCGGCGGATGAGCCAATTTGAACGGATCCGTTCTTTCGCTGCAAGTTGGCAAAGCCCTGAGGAGAGCCAAAACCACAGCCGACGCATCCTTTCACAGTCAGCCTATCATCGCCTTCTTCCAGCCCGCTGACGTCAGTTGAACTTTCGGTAAAGTTGGCTGCAGCCTCCTGGAAATAGGCGGTTATGCTCACAGCCTGCCCAGGTCTGGCTGGATTGGGATTGGCTTGGATCAGAGTCAGGTCATAGGCGAAATTTGGCTGATTCTCCAGCCAATCGCGCCAGGTGTAAAGCCTGGCATCGTAGCCCATGTGGTTCAGGGCGAACCAGACTATTGTCGCTTCAACTCCCACATTGGTGTATACCACAACTGGCCGATCCTTGCTGATATCTGAGAAAATGCTTTGAAGCTCATCTTCGGGCTTCAGGCTTTCGTTGATCAGAAGATCCTCATATGGAATGTTCACGGACGCCGGAATGGAGCCGATCTCATAATCCCGGGGCGGCCTGGCATCGACGATCTGGGCGCCGCCGACTGCCACGAATTCGTATGTTGCAAGCAAGCCTGCATCAATATCAAAGATATAGTCGGCCTGCGGCCTGGATGCGGGCTGATCGCTGAGATTATGTCCTGCAGTCAGCCAGTCGTCTGCATCGCCTTCCAGCACCCTTACATCCTCATGCCCCAGGTACTTGAGGGCCCAATAAGCGAAGAACGCAGGGGCAGGCCCTCCGCCGCAGGGCATGCACTCACCTGTGATCAGCAGAGAGTCGTTGCTCTTTATGCCTGCATGCCCCAGCAGCTCGGCCATCTCGGAAGCTGTCTTCAGCTCTCCGCCCTGGCGAAAGAAGTCATCGTAATTGATGCTCAAAGCGCCTTCTATGTATTTGGACGGCGGAGGGCTGATATCCAGAATTACATCTCCGCTCGAAATATCCTCAGCATATGCAATTGCACCGCCAAAGCCCCCCCCTTCAGAGGATTCGTTGCCTGCGCTGAGATTTTCCTCGTTGGCAGCCATGGCAGGCGATATCGCGATCAGGGTGTGGATCAGCACTGCAATAATGCAAACTATGAGCTTTTTCATATTTCTCTCTTCATCCAACGATAATTGGCCTCTGATCATATCTCTCCACCACACTCTCCACTGGGGAGGATGTGCAAGCCTTCCTTTAACCCTTTCTGTCTCATGGCAGCCCTGGCCGCTATTTATTGAAGAGGCTCCTCGCATTTGGCGTAGCCGGTTTCAAGTACCTCGATCTTCACCATTCGTTTACCTCCATAGCATATCGAAAATAGATATTGCAGCCAGAATTTTTTCATAGGTCGGATCCAGACTATAACGATTCCAGGGCAAGCCTCAAAAATGCCTTTGCCTCTCTAACCTCCTGGATCGAGGCGGAGAATGCGCCTTTGGGGCCAGGTTGCGCCTCCTCCAGTGCCTTTGTGAGAATGTTCATGGTCTCAACTGATCCGGGGCAGGATTCGTTGACCACCACCCTGTCCTCTGAACCGTAGATTCCCAGGAATGGAAAGATCCTGCAGGACCAGGGCCGGACCGAATAAATCTTGCATCCCCCGACCCGTGAGTCATAAAACTTGCATGGAAGGATGTGCTTGAAATCCAGCACGTCTGGCTTGTTCGGGTCAGGAATGGTGAACTTCTTTAAAAACTTGTTCAATGGGATCTTGAGATGCCTGGCTATCGCCCTGGCATCCTCCACCCTCAGCCGAATGGGATCGCCACTCGTGCAGCAGTGTCCGCACCTCTTGCAGACAAAGAGGAGGTGGCAGGCCATCCGATAGTAATCAGCCGTCGTGTAGCGGATCTCGTCAAGGCCTGTGAAGACCTGATCGTCCGGGATGGATATTGCCTTAAGAAGCTCTAAGGCGACGACGCCGGGATCCCTCATATCTCTGATCATTTCAGCCATTTTGCAGTCCTGCCTCTGGCACAGACATCCTTTTCAATCTTGCCCTTACTCTGGATAGTCATGGTCCAGGAGATCGTTCTCATAGGCAGGTCCAATGTTGGAAAGTCCACCCTGTTCTGGCAGCTCACCGGCAAGAAGGTGAGGGTCGGAAAGCGTCCCGGAATCACCCAATACCCATTCAAGACGAAGGTCGGCGATCTCTTCTATGTGGACATGCCCGGTTACGGCTTCATGCTCAAGGCCTCTTCCGACTATCAGGAGAAGACAAAGGACCTGATAGTTCACTACTTCGAGGAGCACGCAAAAGAGATCCTCCTGGCTGTACAGGTCATAGATGCCTCATCATTCCTGGATATAGCTGACCGTTGGGAGGCGAGAGGTGAGGTCCCGCTGGAGATTGAGATCTGGGAGTTCTTATCCGATATGGGGCTTGATGTGGCATTGGCCGCCAACAAGATCGACCGGATAGCAAAGGCGGATGTTGATGGAGCACTAGATCTCATCTGCGAGAGGCTTGGCCTTATGCCTCCCTGGATGCAATGGCCTGATAAGATCGCTCCCATCAGCGCCAAGCGAGGCCAGATTCAGCCTTTAAAGAGAATCATATCCAGGAAGATCGCTGAGAAGAGTCGTTTGGAGTAATTTATCGGGATCGAACTAACCAAAAAAAGGAGGAATCTTCCTCGCTTCTTTCTTGAGGGCAAACCATGCGAAGCACCCCCTGATCAGACTCACTCAAAAATCAATACATCCACCATCTCGCCCGCCTCCAGACCCTCCTTCTCCTCTGACACTATGACAAAGCCGTCTGCTCTGGCCACGGAGCTGAGAATTCCCGCGCCTGAGATCATTATGGGCTCGGCCTCGTCTCCATGGAGGGCAACTCTCACAAGGCTCAGGTAGCCAGGCCTCGATGGTATCTTCCTGGCCAGACGGGCCCGGACCACAGGCTGAAGATCGCTTCTTCTGCCGATCTTTTGCAGAGCAGGGCGCACGAATAGATAGAGATCAAAGAGCATGGCCACTGGATAGCCCGGCAGACAGACCACAGGTTTCCTGCCAACTGCTCCTAATGCTGTGGGCTTTCCGGGCTGAAGGCGCACTCCGTGAACAAGCAGCTCTCCCATCTCGCTTAAGATCCCCGGCGCATAATCCTTCTCGCCTACCGAAGTCCCGCCTATGATTATGATCAAGTCCGAATCGCTGGCCGAGACGATCGCATCGCGAACTAGCTGCTCATCGTCTGGGACGATTCCTCTTCTCTCAGCCAGCGCGCCCCACTTCTGTGCATAGAGCCGCGCCATGAGACCATTGATCTCATACGCCTCCCCCGGCTGCAGGGCGCGCGATCCTATCTCCAGCAGCTCGCCTCCGGTCGGGATGATGGTGACCCGGGGCCTCTCATATACCTCTACCCTGACTACCCCCAGAGCAGATAGGAGAGCCAGATCGGGTGGCCGAAGAGTATGCCCCCGCGTGAATACCTTCTCCTCGAAAGCTATGTCCTCTCCGATGCGAGATACATTCTTGAAGGGATGCATTTGAGCTGTGACCTCAAGTATCCCCCCGTGGAGGCTGGCATCCTCAAGCATAACCACTGCATCGTAATCAGAGGTAACCGGCATTCCCGTTCTGATGGGCAGGAACCGCTCCACGAAGACCGGGGCATGGGGCCTGGCGCCCCTGGTATCCTCGGATCTGACTGCAAAGCCGTCCATTGCGGCGCGATCGAATCCGGGAAGGCTGACGGGAGAGCATACATCCTGGAATAGAACCCTGCCGTCCGCAAGGATTGTCTCAACGGTCTCGGTTCGCTCCGAGGGCTGGCAGAGACTGAGAAGCATATCCCGTGCAGCTGCGGCAGCGCAAAATCTCTTGAACATGCGCAGGCATCTCTCTCTTTAAACCGGATAAATGCTTTTGTATATACCCTATATACTCTATATATCCTGTGAAAGCTTCATATAATGTCATGAGGGAGGGGTCTGGCAGATACTAGAGCATATGATGAAAAATCGCGCATATGAAGATCGATGACTTGGGGTGTTGATTTTATGGATGCGGTCGTATGGCTGAAGGATGTAGGAAAGAATGATCTTTCCACAGTGGGCGGCAAGGGTGCCAGCCTGGGTGAGATGATAAGCATCGGCGTTCCCGTGCCCGGTGGATTTGCCGTCACGGCGCAGGCCTTCCGGGATTTCATCAACAGGGCGGGCATTGCAGAGAAGCTCTTCAAGGCTCTTGATGTCGATGTTAACCAGGAGGCAGAGCTGCACAAGGCGGAGAAGGCTGCAAAGAAGCTTATCATGGATGCAAAGGTTCCTGAGGACATAGAGAATGCAATCAAGTCCAGATATGAGGAGCTATGCAAACAGGAGGGAAAGCAGGTCTATGTTGCTGTGCGTTCGAGCGCAACAGCCGAGGATCTGCCGGACGCAAGCTTCGCAGGACAGCAGGAGACGTACCTCAATATGAAAGGGGCTGAGGATGTCTTCAATGCAGTCAGAAAGTGCTGGGCTTCACTTTACGGCGCGCGGGCAATATTTTACAGGGTGGAGCAGGGGTTCGAGCATGACAAGGTGAATCTCTCTGCCATTGTTCAGATGATGGTCGACTCCGAGAAGTCCGGGGTGATGTTCAGCTCTCAGCCATCAACAGGAGAGCCGCTTGTCGTCATAGAGGGCGCCTGGGGTCTCGGCGAGTCAGTTGTGAGCGGCAGCGTCTCTCCGGACAACTTCGTAGTGGACAGAAAGACCAAGAAGATTCTGAGCAAGTACATAGCCACTAAAGAGATAATGATCATCAGGGACCCAAAGACCCATAAGACTGTCACCATCAAGGTTCCTGCCAAGAAGAGAGAGGCTACAGTTCTCACCGATAAAGAGGCGATCGAGCTAGCAAAATATGCCGAGATCCTTGAGAAGCATTACAAGATCCCCCAGGACATCGAATGGGGCGTCGAAAAGGGCAAGATATACATCCTCCAGTCCAGGCCAATCACAACCATCAACAACGCAAAGAAGACCGAGGCTGCCCTGGAGGCCAGCGGAAAGGTGCTGCTGACGGGTCTCGGGGCGGCTCCCGGAGCTGCCACCGGCATAGTCCGCCTCATCTCCAGCGGCAGGGAGCTTGATAAGGTCAAGCAGGGCGACATCATGGTCACAAAGATGACAATGCCCGATATGGTCCCTGGAATGAAGAGAGCCGGGGCCATAGTCACAGACGAGGGAGGCATGGCCTGCCATGCAGCCATCGTCAGCCGAGAGCTGGGCTGTCCTGCTGTTGTAGGGACGAAGAAGGCCACGTCCGTCTTGAAGGATGGAATGGAGATCTCTGTCGACGGCGGCAAGGGCATAGTCTACGAGGGACGCGTGGCCCTGGAAGCATCAGCAAAGCCCGCAGCCTCGAATGCTACAGGGGTTGTAGTATCAAAGCCCATCACTGCAACGGAGATCAAGGTCAACGTCAGCGAGCCCGACAGGGCGGCAGCAGCTGCGGCTACTATGGCTGATGGCGTTGGGCTGCTTCGAATCGAGCATATGATCTTGGGCCTGGGAAAGACCCCTAACTGGTACATCAAGAACGGCAAGAGCGAGGAGTACATAGACGATCTTGTCAAGGGAATCAAGATCGTGGCTGACGCCTTCTTCCCCCGCCCCGTCTGGGTAAGAACTCTCGATGCGCCCACAGACGAGTTTCGGGCTATGGAGGGTGGCGAGAATGAGCCGATCGAGCACAACCCGATGCTCGGCTGGCGCGGCATTCGGCGCGACCTCACAGAGACCGATCACTTCCGGCTGGAGATGCGGGCCTTCAAGAAGCTTCATGATATGGGTCTGTCCAATGTCGGCATAATGCTGCCGATGGTCCAGCACGTTCGAGAGTTTCAGAAGGCCAAGGCCATAATGGTCGAGGAGAATCTGGACCTTGAGAGAATCGATGTGGGAATCATGGTTGAGACGCCGGGCGCTGCCCTCACAATCGAGGACTTCATCGACGACGGAATTGACTTCATATCATTTGGAACCAACGACCTGACTCAGTATACGCTTGCAGTCGATCGCAACAACGAGAACGTGGCAGGCCTCTATTCTGAGCTTCATCCGGCGATACTCCGGCTGATCGAGTTCGTGGTCGAACGCTGCAACGAGGCTGGAGTCAAGACATCGATCTGCGGCCAGGCAGGCTCCTATCCTGAGATGGCCAAGAGGCTGGTTGAGATAGGCATCACGAGCATCTCCGCCAACATCGATGCCGTGGCCACTGTCCGGGAGACCGTCGCCAGGAGCGAGAAGATCCTGATGCTCAAAGCTCTTCGCAGCAGGGAGTAGCGACGTCAGACTTGAATGAAGACGTGGAGGAGTGAAGCGTATTATGAGAGAGAAATCCCTTCCAATGAGCGATGTCATGCGTCTGCTGGAGGAGACCAGATCGCGTGACTTCAAATACGACCGCTTCTTCTCCACCATGTGCACAAAGCCTCATCCAATCGCGCTAGCAGCTCACGATATGTTCATCGAGACGAACCTCGGCGACCCAGGCCTTTTCCCTGGCGTGGCGGAGATTGAGGAGAAGGTCGTGGCGATGCTTGGGGAGATGCTGGGCTGCCCCAATGCTTCGGGCTATGTCTCGACTGGAGGGACAGAGTCGAATATCCAGGCCATCAGAGCCGCCAGAAACGAGGCAGGAATAAGGAATGGAAACATAGTTGTCCCGGCCTCGGCTCATTTCTCCTTCGATAAGATTGGAGATCTTCTCTGCCTTGAAGTTCGCAAAGCCGACCTGGACGAGAGCCTCAGAGTGGACGTCGCATCAGTCGAGTCCCTGCTCGACGAGAGGACCGTCGCACTCGTAGGCATCGCCGGGACAACCGAGTTTGGCCAGGTGGACCCAATAGCCGATCTGGCCAGGATGGCCCGGGAGAGGGGAATTCACCTGCATGTCGACGCCGCCTTCGGAGGCTTTGTTCTTCCCTTTTTAGACAGGAAGTTTGCCTGGGACTTCTCAGTGCCTGGGGTCTCCTCGATCACAATTGATCCTCACAAGATGGGCATGTCCACAATTCCAGCCGGTGGTCTTCTCTTCCGGGGATCGGAGTGCCTGAGTGCTCTTGAGACCGAGACACATTATCTGACCCGGGCGCGGCAGGCATCGCTCACAGGCACGAGGAGCGGGGCAGCTGCGGCTGCAACATATGCCGTTATGATGCACCTGGGACGCGAGGGCTTTAAGGAGATCGTCGACTACTGCATGGACCTCACACACCATCTCGTGGAAGGTGCCAGGAAGATAGGCGTTGAGCCGGTGATAGAGCCAATAATGAATGTCGCAGCATTGAGCGTTCCATCAACTGCACAGGTGCGCGAGGAGCTGATGAAGCTTGGCTGGCACGTCTCAATGACAAGAGAGCCCAATCGAGCCCTGCGGCTTATACTCATGAAGCATATGGACAGGGATAGGATCGATCTATTTCTGGAGGATCTCGGGGCTGTTTTAGCCGGTTGATATTTCCTTTAGGTGAGAAAAGCATGCAAGCCGAGAGAGATCAAGAAGATTTGCATCAAGATTATATGGTTTTTATCAGCCATGCAGGGTCAGATACCTGGGTAGCTAAAAAGCTGGCTCAATCGATTGAAGAGATGGGCGCAGCAACATTCTTGGATGAAGCCCATATTGCGATTGGTGAGGATTTCGAAGACCGTATCCTTGATGCTTTAGATCAATCAAAAGAACTAATTGTCTATTTTACGCCTTGGTCTCTTACACGTCCTTATGTTTGGACAGAAATAGGTGCTGCATGGGGCAAGCGCATGCTCATAATCGGTGTCCTTCACGGATTAACACCAGAAGAGCTAAATTCCAAAGCAGGAATTCCCAATCTGATAAAAAGGCGCAATCTAATAGACATCAACAAATTCGATAATTATCTTATGCAGCTAGGCGCTCGCCTTGGGAAATAGGATCGAAGAAAATCTAATTCGTTACACAAAGCCTGTCTTCATCTTTACTCAATCCATAACCTCGCGATTTTGCAATTAGTCTGCGTGATATATCTTCTGCAACGATTTCCGGTTCGTCCATATATATATATCTTCTTAATCTAACTGGACCTGGTAATTCCTCTGAAGGAGTATCTTTTGAAACTATTGGTATAAGCGTCTTTTTTAAGGCAAGAGCTGATCCAAGCTCTGCTGCCATAAAACTTGAACATACATTTTCTGGAGTTATGATTGTGACAAAGGACTTACTTCTTCGAATACCTTCGTCTATCGCCTCGCGCCAGGAATCTCCTGCTTGAATACCTTCAGAATCACTCCACACTCGCAGATTCCTTTGCGATAGAGCTTTAACTAAGCCACTCACCCACTCACGATCTTTGTGACTATGGGAGAGAAACACATCATAATCCTCACGCATCACCCTATGGCTCCTTTACTAACGCTTAATTGGTTTCTGGCATATTTACGCTTATCTATCCAAAACGAGATTACTAGTAAAGACGCTATTATAAATCTAAACAAATATATTAGGTCGGGTTTTTAAAGAACCTTCGACCCATCAACGTTTGACCTAATGGCCCTAAACCTTGTGGCCTATTGCAAAGCGCCTCATAACCTTATCGATATTGATCTTTACCGAGTCGCCGACTTTTGTATCGGCCACGAAGATCACAAATCCCTCAACTCGGGCAATGCCGTCGCCCTCTCTGGCTATGTCCTCGATGCTGACTTCATACTCTTTTCCGACCTCTACCGGGGCAGGGGCGCCCATAGAGGATCTATCTGGGTCAAAGTTTGCCAAGATGTCTCACCGTCCTTAGATCGACAAGAAGAGAACTCAATTCTCATGGCCGATTGCAGAGTGCTTCATAACCCTGGCGACATGGATCTGGCAATTGAAGATCCTTCCCGGCCATTAAACAAATCTCCACCGTCCTTTTGCGAAAAGCATAAGGATTCAGCCTTCGCAATTGGCTTTCTCGACTATCCGACTATTAAATCCTTTTGCTGGCATACTGGTGGATGATGAATGATCGAGGCGAAAAGGCCAATTTATTTCTGCTAGAATGAACTATTCTGGCAGCATATGGACTTCCTGGATCGATACAGGGACATAGTGCCCGATTGGGATGCCTTCAGAGCCATTCAGTCCCGGCCTCTTGGCAGCTGTGCAAGGATCAATACACTAAAGATCGAGAGAGAGAAGCTGATAGAGAGGCTGGATGAGCAGGGAGTAGCCTGGGCGGGGTTTGGATGGTATCCTCTGGGGCTGAAGATAGATGCAGAGAGCCCCGGAAAGCTTCTTCTTAACATGCTCGGATTCATTCACATCCAGGAGGAGCTGTCCATGGTCCCGCCCCTGGTTCTCGATCCCCGGCCCGAAGAGAGAGTTCTGGACATGTGCGCCTCTCCCGGAAGCAAGACCACCCAGATCTCTCAGATGATGAACAACCGCGGCCTGGTCATAGCCAATGAGCCCTCTTTAGCCAGAGTAGCTGCGCTCCGATCGAACTGCGAGCGGCTCGGAGCCATGAACGTCGCCATCACCCGCTACGACGGTCGGAGGTTTCCGCGGGGCCCCTTCGATCGGGTTCTGGTTGATGCACCCTGCTCAGCAGAGGGCAGGGAGAGGAGGGGA
>JBFYLF010000028.1:0-10544 GCA_041305505.1 Methanothrix sp.
TCTGAGGCGGATGATCTGCTGCTTGATGAAAATGCTTCAAATCTGTCCCTTTCGGGAGCCGCTTTTTTGGATGAGAATAAAGACAGTTTCCTCTCCGATAACGAGACGGGCATTGCGAATGTGACCGTCCGGCTTATGAAAGATGATGCGGAGATTGCGAGCGCGCTTACAGATGAGAGAGGCTCCTACATATTTGCGGACCTAGATGCCGGCATCTATAAGCTGAACCTAGATGCCGGCATCTATAAGCTGAGAGCAGATCCGATGGCAGGGAGCAATCAGACGGCTCCAGGCGGAGGATTCTACGAGGTCAACCTCTCGGACATGCCCGGCTATGGCCTTGACTTCGGCTTCTTCGTCCCAGGGAGCCAGACAGCCGCAGGGCCCCTTCCGGAGTATCCCATCATGCGCCCGACCGCAGAGGAGATGGGCTTGTGGAGCAGCCAGTACAACTCCTCGCCTAGAGCCGTCGTGAGCCCGGAGGTCGCAGCCATGATGGCCGACGAGCCGCCTGACTCATGCAACCTTCTTGGCATGCTCGAGTACACGCCTTCCGAACGCGATCAGGGACGCTGCGGCAATTGCTGGGCATGGGCAGGAACCGGTGTGATGGAGATAGACTACGCGAGGCAGAAAGGGGTCTCAGATCGA
This sequence comes from Methanothrix sp., assembly GCA_041305505.1. Classification (GTDB taxonomy): domain Archaea; phylum Halobacteriota; class Methanosarcinia; order Methanotrichales; family Methanotrichaceae; genus Methanothrix. The sequence continues at coordinate 652 of JBFYLF010000028.1, forward strand.
TTCTCCATACAGTTCCTCGATTCCAATTACAATGGCGGCTGCGGCAGCAAAGGAGCCTGCTGCGGCGGGTGGCTGGACGACCTGGCCAACTTCTACACAGCGAAGAAGATGATAGTCCCCTGGTCGAACGCCAATGCTCTGTACAAGGACGGGACGAAGAGCTGTGGGAGCTGCGCTGCTGTTTCGGCATCCAAGATATCGACAAATCCGAATTACAAACTGAGCAGCATATCTACCAGCACAATCGAGACACATGGTCTAACCCAGGAGCAGGCAATAAACAACATCAAGAGCGTCCTCGTCCAGGAAAAGGCCATATGGTTCGGCTTCTTCCTGCCGGAGAGCAGCTCCTGGAACAACTTCTATGACTTCTGGGGCAGCAAGTCTGAGAGCGAGATATGGAATCCAGACCTTGCCTGCGGCAGGGCCTACAGCTACCAGAGCGGCGGCGGACATGCTGTCCTGTGCGTCGGCTATGTCGACAACGGCCCAGGCGATCGTTACTGGATAATGCTCAACAGCTGGGGAACGACCAATGGCAGGCCAAACGGCCTCTTCAGGGTGAACATGTCGATGGACTACGACTGCACATATCCTGGACCCGGATATGCATTCTACTGGATGACGCTGGACATGACCTATCCGGGCCCGAACAGCGCTCCACAGATTCCGACAGTTCCAAAGGGCGTGACTCAGGGCTCTGTATCCAGGTCCTATAGCTACGCTGCAACGTCTTCTGATGTCGATGGAGATCCCATCAGCTTCACCTTCAACTGGGGAGACAGCTCGACGACAACCACTTCCCTGACCACCACGGGCAAGGGGACAGCCAGCCACACCTGGAGGGCTGCTGGAACTTATGCGGTGACAGCCATTGCAGCAGACAGCAATGGAGCCATTTCGGCGCAATCTCAGCCTCTCAGCGTCACGATCACGAGCAGAGTCAATAGCCCACCAAGTACACCATCAAAGCCAGCCGGAATTTCCAGCGGCTTTGTTGGCAGAAGCTACTCCTTCGTTGGATATGCTTCAGATCCCAACCGAGACCAGATCACTTACATATTCGATTGGGGCGACGGCGAGATGGATCAGACTGATCCCATGGCATCCGGCCTATCTGCGCGCCTTTCTCATACATGGGAAGAGCCGGGAGTCTATCAGGTGCGAATCAAAGCTGAGGACAACAATGGGGATGAATCCGCCTGGTCTATGCAAAAGGCCGTGCAGATAAAAAGTACTGCTAGCATGGCCACTTCAGAGCAGCCGGACAGTTTGTCAAGGGAGTCGGAGGATAAGGTTTGCGCCTGCAAGAAAAATGATTGAGAGAGGCCGCTAGCAGGTCTCGTTATGCAGGGCCCTGATAAGGGCCTCTGCCCTTTTCCCAACCTCTGACGGGTCCATGGCCAGGCGCGCAACGCCCGTCTCAATGGCTGCCCGGGCCACTGCCTCGGCAACAGCCGGGACGACCCTCCGGTCAAATGGCGATGGTATGACGTGATCCTCAGAGACACTCTCGACCAGGCCGGCGATTGCCCTGGAGGCTGCAACCTTCATCGGCTCGTTGATGTCCGAGGCTCGAACATCCAGGGCCCCCCTGAATATGCCGGGGAAGCCCAAGACATTGTTGACCTGATTGGGGAAGTCGGACCTGCCAGTTGCAACGACCCTGGCCCCGGCCTTCAAAGCCAGGTCCGGCATTATTTCTGGCTCGGGATTGGCCATGGCAAAGACTATGGCATCCTCTGCCATGCTCTCGACCATCTCCGGCGAGACAATGCCTGCGACGGAGAGGCCAAGGAAGACGTCCGCCCCGGAGATGGCATCTGAGAGGCCCCCCCTGACATCTCTGGGATTGGTCTCTATGGCTATCTGCCTTTTTGCCGAGTTGAGGTCATGACGATCCCGGTGGATCACGCCCCGGCTGTCGCAGAGGATGACGTCCTTCGCCCCGAAACTATAGAGAAACCTGGTCACAGCTATGCCAGCCGCCCCTGCCCCGCTCACGGCTACTCGAAGCTTCGGAAAGCTCTTGCCAACAACCTTGAGTGAATTTATCAGCGCCGCCAGGGCCACCACGGCAGTGCCATGCTGGTCGTCGTGAAAGACCGGGATATTGAGAATCCTCTTGAGCCGCTCCTCTACCTCAAAGCAGCGGGGAGCACTGATGTCCTCCAGGTTGACTCCACCAAAGACGGGCTCAATGGCTGCTACGGTCTCGACTATGACAGAAGGATCTTTGGACTTGAGCGCGATTGGAAAGGCGTCTATACCTGCGAAGTTCTTGAAGAGTATGGCTTTGCCCTCCATGACCGGAATGGAGGCGAGTGGGCCAATATCACCAAGCCCCAGGACGGCGGTCCCGTCTGTTACAACAGCCACAAAATTTCCCTTGGAGGTGTACTGGTAGACATCATCCGGGTTCTTCTCGATCTCGCGACAGGGCTCGGCCACACCCGGAGTGTAAGCCAGTGAAAGATCTGTTACGGTAGCACAGGGTACCTTGCTCTGAATGGCAATCTTGCCCCCTGCCTCTCTGTGAAACGCCAGTGCATCATCTCTTAGCGACATTGTCAACACCTGAGTCATCCTGGATTTTGCGGCTATTCTGAGGAGCAACAGATATAAAGCATGGGTTAAACGGAAGAGGGAATGGGCCGGGGTGGCAGAGCGGACAATTTTCGCGGCTTATGGGCCGCGGAAGTTCATACGCGGCAGGCTCGAGACCTGTTGTCCCTTCCAGGGACGCTTGGGTTCAAAATGGCAGGGGCGCAATAGCTCTTCCAGGAAAATCCCAACCCCGGCGCTATTAATCTGCTAAAAAAGGCGATAGAATTATGGCTAGATTTCCTGAAGCTGAAAAGAGGATCTTGAATCTCAAGATATGTATGCGCTGCAACGCACGAAATCCCGTTAGAGCGACTCGCTGCCGAAAGTGCGGCTACGAGGGCCTGAGGATGAAATCCAAGGAAAACAAGACCGCATAAGATGACATTTGAGAGGGGCAGAGTCGAGCGACTTCTGGCCGAGGCTGCCGGGCGAGGAGCTGGGCACCTGACTCTGATCGACCCGGACTCACAAAGTCCCATCGAGGCCGGCGAAATGGCCCTGGCTGCCGCCGCAGGCGGAACCGATGCCATAATGGTCGGAGGGTCGGTTGGAGCAGCAGGAGTTCTCCTGCACAAGACTGTCGAGAGGATCAAAGAGCAGACAGATCTTCCTGTGATCCTCTTTCCAAGCAGCGTGGCAGGGCTATGCGAGAATGCCGATGCGGTCTTCTTCATGAGCCTTCTAAACTCCCGCTCTCCATCATATATCATTGAGAACCAGGCTTTGGGCGCTCCTCTCGTCCTGCGCTACGGCCTTGAGCCGCTGCCTATGGCCTATATCATAATAGAGCCAGGGGGAACGGTTGGATACGTGGGCGACGCCCGGCTGATCCCGCGAAGAAAGCCGGAGCTTGCCGCCGCCTATGCCCTAGCAGCCAAGTTCATGGGAATGAGGCTCGTCTACCTCGAGGCAGGATCTGGCGCCGACTCCCCTGTACCCGCTGCAATGGTCTCCCTGGTCAAGAGGCTGCTCGGAGATGTCCTTCTCATAGTCGGCGGCGGAATTCGGAGCGGAGCTGTTGCGGCAGAGCTGGCGGCAGCCGGGGCTGACCTGATCGTCACTGGCACTGCTGTGGAGAGGAGTCAGGATGTGACGAGCTTTGTCTCCGAGATTGCTTCATCAATTCACAGGTAGTTCTTTTGCGCACAAGCTCCATTCAGAAGTTTTTAGATCAGAATGATCTCGACGGCTTCCTCTATGTCGGCGACAGCTACAGCGATGCAGACATGTACTATCTCTCCCGCTTTTTGGCGGGCGACAGGTTTGCCCTCCTCGCATCCGATAAGACCTCAATCCTCGTCTCATCTATGGAAGCGGGCAGAGCCATCAAGGAGTCCTGCGCTGACATATGCCTGAGCACATCTCGCTACCACATCATCGAGAAGCTTAAAAGCGGCACCAAGCCAGAAGAAGCCTACATCCAGGTTCTCGTCGAGTTCCTACAAGAGCAAAAAATCAAGCGTCTGGGCGTGCCCTACCGTTTCCCGGCAGGAATATACAGCCGTCTTTCTCAGCATTTCAAGATGGAGATCTCTGAGAGCCCGGCTGCGAAGGCAAGAGAGATCAAGAGCAGAGCCGAGCTGGAGGCAATCGCCCTCACCCAGAAAGCCTGCGAGAGGTCCATGAGCCGGGCTGTCAGTCTAATAGCCGGATCAATTCCGCGTGGCGAGAAGCTATACAGGGAGGATGTGCCTCTAACATCCGAATCCGTTCGCGCTGAGATTGAGCTGTCTCTGCTCGAGGATGGCTGCGAGGCTGTGGACACGATCGTCGCCGGAGGATTGCAAGCGTCCGATCCTCATGCCAGGGGATCAGGACCTCTTCCAGCCAATTCTCCCATTGTCATTGATATCTTTCCAAGATCAAAGATCAGCAGATATTTTGCTGATATGACGCGAACAGTTCTCAGGGGCGAGGCATCATCTGAAGCTCTGGAGCTATACGGGGCTGTTCGATCGGCCCAGGACGCCGGCCTTCGGGCTGTGAGAGTGGGCGTCAGTGGAGCTGAGGTGCACCACATAGTCTCGGATGCATTCAAGGATCTGGGTTATCTCGAGAGAGAAGGCTGCGGCTTCACCCACTCAACTGGACATGGAGTTGGCCTGGAGGTCCACGAGAGGCCGTCTCTCGGCGAGACTGGAGAAGCTCTCCAAAGCGGCCACGTTGTGACAGTCGAGCCCGGCCTCTATTACCCGGAGATCGGCGGAGTCCGGCTGGAGGATCTGGTGGTAGTGAAGGTGGGTGGCTGCCAAAACCTCACCAACTTCGAGAGAAGGCTTGTTCTTTAAGGTGTTATAAAAATGGAAGCTGAAATTATAGAGAGGTACAGGAAGGCTGGCCGGATACTATCCGAGGTTCTGGCCGAGGCAGGGCCTAGGGTGAAGAGCGGAGCACTGCTCCTGGATGTGGCTGAATTTGTGGAGGAGTCAATCAAGAGCCGAGGCGGCCAGCCGGCCTTTCCATGCAATATCTCCCTGGACAGAATTGCCGCTCACTACACGCCCTCGCCCGCAGATCCCGGCACATTTGGCGAGAATATGGTCAAGCTGGATGTGGGAGTGCATGTCGAAGGCTACATAGCAGACGCCGCCATAACCATAGACCTCAGCGGCCACGAGAAGCTCGTCGAGGCATCCCGCGCGGCTCTTGAGGCTGCTCTGGAGATCATCCGGCCAGGAATCGACACAGGCCAGGTCGGCAAGGTCATAGAGGAGACCATAACAGGTTACGGCTACCGGCCTGTTTACAACCTGACAGGCCACGGCTTATCGAGGTATCTGGCCCATGACCTGCCGGCAATTCCAAACCGTGCGGTTGAGAAGGGAGTGATACTGAGAGAGGGAGATGCGATAGCGATCGAGCCATTTGCCACAGACGGCTCAGGCAGGATCAACGAGGGCCCTGTCAATGAGATATACGGGCTTTCAGGCTCGCGGCCTGTTCGAATGCCTGCAGCAAGAGTTCTTCTAAAAGAGATCGCGGAGAATTATAAAACTCTGCCCTTCGCGCGGCGCTGGCTCAAGGTTGAGAGGGCCGAATATGCTCTGATGCAGCTCCTGCGAAGCGGAGCCTTGCACAGATACCCGATCCTATGGGAGGTGGAGGGAGCCCTGGTCTCCCAGGCCGAGCATACAGTTTTGATTCTTGAAGACGGATGTGAGGTAATCACCAGATAGCTCAAACGGATGCCTGATTCTGGCTATTCGATCTCATTTTTCCCGTCTCAGCAGCTATTCGCCCTCGTTAGCATCCTCAGAGCCATCTTCATCCTTATAGCTGTCATCCCCGAGCATAGCCGCAGATATGGCATCAATTCCGTCCATGAGCTCTGCAGTCATGCAGTAGGGAATATCGCCGATCTCCGGCAGGCTCTCTCCGCTTATGACCCTGGCACCGACCTGACTGAGCAGATCGAAGGCCAGATCCAGGTTCTCCTTCTTCTCCTCCTCGATTGCACCAGCGATCATTTCGTCCAATGCGCTCTCGCGATCAAAGCTCCCTGTGATGTAGCGCTGGCTGGAGACGAATACTGCCGCCAGAGATGTCTTGAGCGACTCGATCATGAGATCTGCATCCTCTCCGAGCGATTCGTGCTCTGCAAAGACAATTGATCTGATGTTACCGATCTCTTCTATGGCCTCTTCAGGAGTCAGGATCTCCTTCTCAGAGCGGGCTATCACCTTTAGGCAGGAGAGCACCACGTCATCCATGATATAGATGAAGACGGCACCCGAGTTCTTGTCGTCAGCCTCGGATAGATTGAATTTGCTGTCCTTGACCTTGTTCATCCAGTTGAGCCAGCGCTTCTCTGTATAGAATTCTTCTTTCATTTTTTCAGCTCATCCTCTTGCAGCTTATCTGTATGTATCCGCCAGGGCTACTCTCTCTACGACCAGATCCTCCAGCCTCTCCTCGCCCACAGCCGCAATCTCCTCAAATGGGATCTGAAATTGCTCTCGTACGGCTGATGCATCAAATGAGATTGCATCTTGATCCGGCTCTATTATCTCGGACAGCTCCCAATCTTCCGGCCAGCTACGCGACATATCCTCCCTTACGAGGACAAGTGCGACTCTCTCTGTTCTATCATCGACACCCATAGCCAAGGCTCTTTCAATCTGCCTCTCACCAGAGGCATAACGCATGATCTCCATCCCTGCATCTTTAGCGATATTTCTCTGCTCGGATATTGCAGCGAGTGCCTTCTCGACTGCAAAATGAATATGCCTCTTTCCGGCGAGCTTGCATGCATCCATTGCCTGGACTATCAAGCCGTGCCTGGATTGCAGATCCCTTATAGCCGAGATGAGCTGGCCCCTCTCCTGAATTGCCGGCTTTCCAAAGAGCAGGCGAATCTCATTCATCTAATTCCGATTTGAAAGCCAAGCTTAAAAGCTTGCGGTCTTGAGGCGCATCATAAAGCAGCGATGAGATGCAGATCGTCTCGCCTTTCGCTACTAGTAGCTCATTTCTATTCTAGCCGGTATCCTCCATCCTATTATTTCCCATTCCGGCCTGTATCATTCCGGATCACATTTAACGTATTTTAAATATGACTCCTAAGAATCCCGGTTTTAGCCGCAAAACAGAGTCAAATACGATATCGTTAGGAGAAACAGTCATTCGTAAAAGTGGGTTTATGAGAACCCTCTAAAAATAATAAGAAATAACTATAATAAATAGAGAATACAAAGGTGATCTCAAGGAGCACATCCAGAAAGAGGTCTAAAAAATAGATTAAAATTCGAGAGTGGGCAGTTTCACTGCCCGCTAGAATTGGAAATCTTAGCGAATCAAACCAGGCCGGCTCTCTGAAGCCTGAGAAGGTCGGCGGTATCCAGCTTTTCGCCCTGTCTGAAGTGAGTGAGGATCTCTTCGGCCTCGCGCTTAGCAACCTCTTTGGCGCGATCTTCCTTGATATCCCGGTTCTTCTTCTTCATGCCAACAATGACCTTCTCGAAGTCCCGAACCTCTCGCTGGGTGCGGATGAACTCCTTATGCTGCTCATCTGCAGCCTCCTGGGCCTTGACGAACTCCTTGTGGGCGGCGTCGGCTTCGGCGCGAGTCTGATCGGCTTCCTTGAAGGTGGCGATCATCTGATCGTGATATTCCTGGGCCAGCTCTGCATACCTGGTGACCTCGTCGTGGTATGTTGATGCCTGGTCTCTCATAGTCTGAGCCTCATCCAAGAGCTTGCGCAGCTCTTCATTCTTCTCAAGCTGCTCCTTTCTGCCCCTGAACTCCGCGTGCAAGGCTGCGATCTTATCGACCAACTGCTTCTCTTTGTCCGGGGTCAAAACCTCGGTCTGCTGCCGGAATTCCAGATGATCTATCTCGCGGCGCAGATCTCTGATGGAACGATCGCCTGTGAGATTGTACTTCTTGCGGATATCATCTATCCTGGCATAGAACTGATTGGTCTTCTCGTTGTACTCATCCCTCTGCTTCTTGGACTCAGCAACATTCTTATTGTTCTCGTCACGCAGCTTCTTGAGCTCCTGGGCCTTTTCGATAAGCTCTTTTGTGCTCTTGTTCAGCTCATTTCGCTTGGCTGCCCATTTGCTCGCTTCGGCATTCAATTGGCTGCGTCTGTCCTTGAAGGCAAGGGACTCCTGTCTGAGTTTGCCTCTTTTATCTTCCAGTTCTGCTAGCATCCCCCGTTTGTCCTCCTGTTCCAGCCATCGGCTGGGGTTTGGCCCCGCTTTAGAGCCAAAAAACCCGGGATTACTTCGCCTGGGCGGCGAAGTGCCTCTCTTTTGCACTATACGTGTGGGGTTTTTTGCATGCTTGTTTTTGCTGCTTTAATCCATGTCCGTCACGATATAATTATTAACTCAATGTTAATCTCTGCTCTAGCGATCTGATTTCAGCGCAATCTTCACGACCAAAAGACGAACATCCCATGAGATCAATAGGAGCAAGCATGCAGTTGTATATCGAGAAAGCCTTTACGTATTAACCTTTTGGTTATATCTTATTCAGACATGCCATACTTCAAAGTATCGTGGCGAGAAGATAAAAACAGAGTTCATCGCCTTATAAAAGGGCGATCAACAGATTAAAATAGGTGAGTAGACCAAATGAAACCAGGATCATCTAATAAGATAGTGTTACAGCTTTAGATGGAGGGATTGATCTGAAGAAGGCTATGCTAGGCATATCAATAGCAATAATCTTAGTCGCTATTATCGGGAATTCAATGGCGTTTGGTAATTTCTCGCCAGGAAATTTGTCGCCAGGGACATCTTTCCCTGCATGGGGGCCCTACGTCGATGGACACGTAGTCGCAAATAAGACATTCGACTTCGAGCAGAGTGTAGAAGGAACTGGCTACTTCATGACCTACCTGTATGCAAAGGCAGGAGCGGTAGCAGTTAAGAACTACGCTCACGGATCTGGAACATTGGATAGCGAGTCAACTCTGACTTATCAGAGCTTGGTCGAGAAGACGCATCAGACGGATAAAGACTACAACGACTTCTATCAGGATTGCATCCAGTTCAAAGAGGATGTGGCCGCGACATATGCGCCCATGAGAATAGCAGTCGGAAACGGCTACTATGCTGCAAATCCGCTCGATTACAGCTCTCTGCTCAAGGAGAAGACCTGGGTCAAGAACTACCTTGCAGGCACGAGCATGCACCATGAGATAGAGTATGCCCATGCCATGGATAAGGAGCTCGATGTCACTGTCAAAGACAAGATAAATTGGACCTATGATCCAGAGCTTGAGGTAGTAGGCTACACTCAGATGAGGGTCAATGAGGATGTAACCGACGGCAAGATCCATATAGGCGTCCTGCAGGCCAACGATGATAACACCTACAATAATGCCGCGAGATATGGCCCAGAATTTGTCTCCGGCTTAGAGGCCAAGAAGACCGCCTGGAAGGATCCGGCAATCGAGATCGACGAGGATTACTGGGGAACCTACCACATCGAGAAGAACATGACCCTTGAGGTACCCTACCACTGGAAGGCAACGAAGCTCGATTGGCTGCCCTGCTGCTTCGGAGGCCTTGAATCCTTGAATGCCATGGAAAAGAAGGACCTCGGCATCAAGAATTCGGCTGGAATCTTCGACTGCACATGCTTCAAGGCACCAACCAAGGCCCAGTTCCCAAGAGAATACTAGAATGAGAGGGGCTATGCCCCTTTCTATCACTTTTTTTCGATAATTATTAGAAGGTAATCCCTTCTTGAGATTAATGCATAATCCTCCAAGGGAAAAGCACTTTTAGGTCTGTAGCTGACTATTTCGCATGCATTTCGCTGCCTGGGAGCCC
>JBFYLF010000029.1:0-10256 GCA_041305505.1 Methanothrix sp.
ATTTTTCCGAATCTCAGCTCTCCGATTGGGAAAAGAGCGGGAGGAGACTCTGTATGCCACATAGCTCCTTCCCTGGCATTGGCCTACTATAGCGATTCGGCCCACATACATGTCTAGTCAACCAGATTGTACTTGGCTATGTTCGCATCCGCCATGGCCCTGATCTTGGCCAGGTCATCAGCACACTCCGCCTTCTTGAAGAGATGCTTGTAGCGGCCCTGCACCTTGAGGTAATCCTCCACGCTCTTGCGCGCCCGGATCTTCTTGACTCCCACAAGCTCCCCATTCTCGTATTCGAGAAGAGGCCATAGTCCGCTCTCCACAGCCAGACGGGCAAGCTGGATCATGGTTCCTGCATCAAATGTCCAGCCTGTTATGCAGGGCGCATTGACCTGGATATAAGAAGGTCCGTTAACCTGCAAAGCCCTCTTGACCTTCCGGCGCAAATCCACTGGATAAGCCACAGATGCCGTCGCGACATATGGAACCTTATGAGCCAGAGCTATGGCCGGCATATCCTTCTTTGGCCGGGGGTTGCCACGGCTCTGGCTTCCAGAAGGCGTGGTTGTGGTGTGAACGCAAAAGGGAGTAGATCCGCTTCTCTGGACGCCCGTGTTCATGTAGGCCTCGTTGTCGTAGCAGACGTAGAGTATCTTGTGTCCCCTCTCGAACATGCCGGAGTTGGATCCCATGCCGATATCGAATGTGCTTCCGTCTCCGCCTATGACTATGACATTTGTGTCCAGGCCCTTACGCTTGAGCATGACCTCCACTCCGGAGGCCACGGCAGACTGGTTCTCAAAGAGGGAATGAATCCAGGGAACGCACCATGCGCTCTCAGGGAAGGGAGTGGTGGTGACCTCCAGGCATCCTGTCGGGGAGACCACTATCGTATTGGGTCCGGCAGCATCGAGGACCAGCCTGATGGTGGTGGGCATGGCGCATCCGGCACAGGCCCGATGTCCGGGCGCAAGCAAAGAATTATCCATTTTCTTCATCCTCCTAAAGGATCTCCGTCCTCAGAGCCAGGAATTCAAACTCGCTTTCAATCTGCTTTCTTGCGGCCTCGGCCTTATCCACCACCCGTCTAATATCTTTGATGGTGATGTCCCGGCCACCGAGGCCTGCAGCAAATCCTATGATCGGAGTTCTGATGCGGCTGTTGTAGAAAGCGGCCTTGAGATCTGTGACCAGACCGGCCTCGCCGCCGATGGCAACATCCTTCTCAAGAACTGCGATCACTGCTGCATTCTTCAGCGCCTTCCGGAGAGCCTGAACCGGGAAGGGGCGATAGCTCCTGATCTTAAGCAGGCCGACCTTCTTGCCCTCTTTGCGCATTGCATCTATCGCGTCCTTGATTGTGCCGACAACAGAGCCCAATGTGACGATCACAGTCTCCGCATCATCCAGGAAGTAGCCGTCCAGGAGGCCTCCGTAATATCTTCCAAAGGCCTCCTCGAACTGGCGGGCGACCTCCTCTATCTTGGAGAGGGCCTTTATCTGGGCCTCGAACTGCTGATAGCGAAACTCTGTGTATGTGGAGGGATCTGCGAAGGCTCCGAAGGTCTTGGGATGAGCAGGGTCCAGGATATCGCCGGGCTTATAGTCAGGCAGGAACTCACGGGATCTTTCTTTATCCAGTAGCTCAACAGGCTCGTAGACGTGGGTCAAAATGAAGCCATCCATGCAGACCATGACGGGCGTCAGGATGCTCTTATCCTCGGCTATCTTGTAGGCTTGAAGCGTGGCGTCCACAGCCTCCTGAACATTCTCAGCATAGATCTGAATCCAGCCCACATCGCGAGCGCCAATGGCATCCTGCTGATCGTTCCAGATGTTGAGCGGCGCTCCCATGGCCCTGTTGGCCACGTTCATGACTATCGGCATCCTCAGACCCGAGACATTGTAGAGCACCTCGTACATCAGGGCAAGCCCCTGGCTGGTGGTCGAAGAGTAGCATCTGCCTCCTGCTGCATAGGCTCCTACCAGCACAGACAGGGCGGAGAACTCCGAGTCAACAGTCAGGAATTCGCTGTCAAGCTCACCGTCAGCCACCATTTGGGAGAGGTTCTCCACTATGTGGGTCTGGGGCGTTATGGGATAGGCAGAGATGACATCAGGCCGGCAGCACATGACTGCATGGGCCACTGCATAAGAGCCCTCCACAACCTTCATATTGGCCGTATTATTGCTCATCACTTCTCCTCCAGGACCATAGCAATCGCCATTCTCGGGCACTCGTTAGCGCATACGCTGCAACCTTTGCAGTAGTCCAGGTCCGGGACGAAGAGCCCGTCCACCTGGTGGATGCAGCCCTCGGGACAGTAGATCTCGCAGAGGCTGCATTTTATGCATTTATCATGATCGAAAACGGGCATGAAGGTCCGCCAGGCACCTGTCTTGGTCAAGCGGGTGCTGCACGGATCAACCAGACTTCCGGCTTTGATCGCCATTAAGATACCCTCTCATAGGCGGTTTTGATTGCGAGCAGGTTCTTTTTGCCCAGGTCTCCCTTGAAGCGCTCGGAGATGGCTTTGTTCAGGCTCTCAAGGCCCACCTCTTTGCTCGCTCCACAAAATGCGCCGAGCATGGTGGTATTGACTATGGGCCTCTTCAAGATCTCCATTGCGATCTTTGTGGCGTCGATTGTTATGACCTCTGCCTCTGTATTCAGCTTTAGGCTCTCATGCGGCCTGTCTGTGTTGATGATGATCTTTCCGCTTGGCTTAAGGCCGCTGGCCACATCAACCACATCGAGCAGTGTTACATCCTGGACTATGACATAATCCGGCTCATAAATCTGGCTTCTGACTCGGATTGGCTTGTCGGCAATTCTGGCAAAGGCCATTACCGGCGCGCCTCTCCGTTCTACTCCGAATGCCGGGAATGCCTGTGAGAACCTCTTGTCCTCAAAGGCGGCAACGGCTATTATCTCGGCCGCAGTGACAGATCCCTGACCGCCACGACCATGTAAGCGTATCTCTTTCAAGGGCTGACCTCCAATAGTTTGAGGGCTGATCTACTCTTCTCCGCCGAGAAGTGATGAGCGAATATATCTCTTTCGGAGCCGCGGCAGGTTCTTATGTAAGATGCTCATCACTAAGGAGTAGTTCATGCCGCCGGCCTATATAGTTCGGCGTTTGAAGGATCGCCTATGGATAACAGGAATGAAATTCTCTTTGCCGTCCGGGAAGCCAGGAGAAACCTGAACGATTCGACAGACTTTCGGATAGCCGATGCCTTGACAATCTTGGAGGGCATATCACCATTCTTGAATAAGCAGACTGTAGTCGAGATCAAATGCAAGAGCTGCGACAATTTTGCGGCAGCCTCATTTCCTTTGAGCCGGGATTATTGGGCTGTGGATGATTCCGAGTACTGTCATGCAAAAAACACCTCAATCAAGAACCTGACGGCCTCCAAGCTTGCAGGCTGCCCCCAATACTCCCGCCAGGCATCTGAGAACCTGATTAACCTCGGCCAGGCCATAATGGAAGAGGACTTGCAGCCCGCCTTCCTGGAGAGAAAGCTTTATGATCGCAGCAAATTCGCCAGCTATAAAGTGGCCTTCAGACTCCTTCCCATGCCAGGCGGCGTCTGCATAGAACTTGGCCACCTGGCAGACAACGGATTTACCTGCAGCGACATAAAGCTCTACATCTTGAGGAGGCTTGATCCGGGATTTGGAGCTGCGGCCTCCCAGAAGATTTCACAGGCCATGAAGGGCGATCTTATCATGGTAGTCCAGTCCAGTTTGCAGACGAGAAAGCAACTGGATATAGACTACTTGCTGGAATGGATAGCTAAAAAACGAAAAATGGATATAGCATATCTCTAGATTTTGACTAAAGGATGTTTCAGACAATGGCGCAACCGTTAGTGCCAGATACCAGTGTGGTAATAGATGGCAGGGTATCTGCCAAGATCAAAGCAGGCGAGCTTCAAGGCCGCAGGATCGTTGTGCCCGAGGCCGTGGTGGCCGAGCTGGAGGCCCAGGCGAACCACGGACGGGAAATCGGTCTGCGCGGACTGGAGGAGCTGCGAAGGCTCTCGGAGCTGGCCAAGAATGGAAAGATCGAGCTGGAATACGTGGGAATAAGGCCCAATCTCGACCAGATCAAGCTTGCTGGAGGAGGCGAGATCGATGCCATGATTCGAGATGTCGCACTCGAACTCGGCGCCTCCTTCCTGACAAGCGATCAGGTTCAATCCAGAGTAGCGGAGGCAATGGGACTGGATGTCGAGTACGTCCGGCCCCAGCGCGAGGCGGTCAAGCCCCTATCCCTTGAGAGGTACTTCACGGAGGATACCCTATCCATCCACCTCAAGGAGAGTGCCATCCCCATGGCCAAACGAGGGCGAGTGGGAGACTTCACTCTGGTCCGACTGGGGGAGAGGCCGCTCTCTGAGAGAGAGCTGAGAGACCTCTCACGTGAGATCTACGAGAGGGCCAAAGCGGACCCTGAGGGCTACGTGGAGATGGAGAAGATGGGCGCCTCGATAATTCAGATCGGACCTATGAGAATCGCCATAGCAAAGCCCCCATTCTCCGATGGCCTGGAGATCACAGCCGTCCGGCCTGTGGCCAAGGTGAGCTTCGACTCATACAGGCATAGCGAGATGCTCAAGGAGAGGCTGAAGGAGGGGCAAAGAGGCATACTGATCGCTGGACCGCCGGGATCGGGCAAGTCCACATTTGCCGCCGGAGTTGCCGAGTATCTCCTGAGCTGCAACTATGTCGTCAAGACGCTTGAGTCGCCTCGCGACCTGCAGGTCCCCCCCGAGATCACCCAGTATGGGCCCCTTGAGGGGAGCATGGAGGCATCTGCCGATATACTGCTTCTGGTCAGGCCGGACTACACAATATATGATGAGGTTCGAAAGACGCGGGACTTCCAGGTCTTTGCCGATATGAGGCTGGCAGGAGTGGGCATGATCGGCGTGGTTCATGCAAACAAGCCTATAGATGCCTTGCAGAGGCTGCTTGGACGGGTTGACATGGGAATGATACCACAGGTCGTGGACACCGTTGTCTTCATAGAGAGAGGAGAGGTGACTCATGTCCTGGATGTGGAGTTCACAGTCAAGGTTCCTTCAGGCATGGTTGAGGCTGACCTGGCAAGGCCTGTCATCGTCGTCAAGGACTTTGAGAGCGGCCAGGCCGAGTACGAGCTTTACAGCTACGGCGAGGAGATCGTGGTCATGCCAGTATCAAAGGCAAACCGCAAGCCATCCTGGAATCTGGCTTCTCGCGAGATCGAGAAGGAGATCTCCCATCATGTCAGGGGGCCCTTCCAGGTCGAGATGCTAACCGACTCCTCTGCCGTGATCCATGTGCCTCAGGACGAGGCTGCAAAGGTTATAGGAAAAGCTGGAAAGAACATAGACCAGATTGAGAAGAACCTCGGCCTTCACATCGATGTCCGCACAAAAGACGAGCCTGCACTGGCGGCGCCGCGATTGGAGGAGACGGCCAAGCATCTGATAATCTGGCTTGATGGGATGGCGGGCGAGTCAGTGGATGTCTATGTCGGATCTGAGCTGGTCTTCACTGCGACAGTAGGCAGGAGGGGAGACATTCGCGTGGCAAAGTCTTCGGAGATGGCCAAGCGCATGATCAAGAGGATCAAGAAGGGAGAGAGCATCGAGGTGCAAAAGGCGGGCTCAGAATGAAAATGCCTGGGCTCTCTCCAATCATTTTTTGATATTTTTCCAGCTCTGATTCCTTCCCGGCTCTGATTTCAATTAAAACCAGAGGACGGCTACGGGACTGGTCATTTGGGCTTCGCGAGATCCTGAAACCCCGGCTAGGCCGAGGAGAGGCAGATAGACCGGACCCTTCAGCCTTATTCAACGTCGTTTGACGTATAACCATTAAGCTTATCAACTATAATCTTCATGGCATGGCAAATGGGGTTAGCGCAGTGTGATCTTATAAGTGGCGGATCAAACCCCAAGAGGCCTTAAGGCCCACAGATACACCATATCAAGAGGTCGAAATATTATGAGATTCAAGATGCTATTGCTATCATCAATGCTCTTCTTAGCGTTCCTCGCTGTGACAGCACTCTCAGTCAACTGGGATGATCCCACATACGACGCAGATGAGATGTTCACCTCAGGCGAAGAAGAGGTATATCAGAATCCCGTAGGCGCTCCGGCAACACCTCAGGAAGCTCGAAAGCTGCAGGAGAACAAGAGCGCGCTTAACTGGACTATGCCAAGCACCCTCGGCGTGGAAAGCAAGAATGCCAAGGATTCCAGGGCAGAAGCTCAAGCCACAAGCGAGTCTGAAGACGAAGCATCTGCTGGCGTCAACACAGCAGCCACAGAGGTGCCATCAGTGCAGACCGGCTTAGCATCAGTTCAAGGAAACTGGTTATTCACACTTAACGACAGCGTTTCCAGGGATCTGGCTCTGACGCTTCTCCAGAATGAGACAGACATTTATGGGTCCGGCAAGATCAAAGAGGGCAATAACACTATGGATGTCACTGCTTCGGGATCTATGACTGGCTCAAATATGGAGCTCAACCTGGTATCATCCAATCCGATAGTCCAATACAACCTTAACCTCACCCTCAGCGAGGATCTGGCTGCCGGAGAGTACAGGGCTACTTCAGCCACCGGCGAGACCTGGGCCGGAAGTGCAGAGGGCCAGAAGACATCTTAGACCCGGGACCCGGATACGCCGGAAACAGGCCCACAGTTTTCTTTTTCCTTTTCTTTTTTCCTTTACCCGAGATGTTTGCTCAATCATTCTTCATCGAAACCTTCTTCGAGTCATCCCGGGAATTCTTAAGTAAAATGAGCTGGGATAATATAATAAGATCATGACCTCCCGTTTGATAGAGATCAACCTGCCTAAAAGTAAGCAAGAAGCATTGGAAAGGCTGATAGCAGACAGAAAAGAGATAATTGATATCGCAATTCATCCGGCAGCCGGCCTTTGGAAGATTCCTGTACAAGGTGTATGGAAAACCCGCTTTTCCACAGACAGGATTCTCGTAAGAATGCTGGTGGCGGCTGAAGAAAGCCAGGGCATCATCGACCTGATACAAGAATCTTGCTTAAATGAGGAAGGCTTCAGGATCAACATATTTGCCCTGGAGGCTTCCTTTCCCACCGTCTCTGAAGAGAAAAAGCCCGATTCCGACTCTTCAAATGAAAAGAAAAATGGACCCAAAGAGAGTGTGAGCCGGGAAGAGCTGCATAACGATCTAATAGAGGGCGCCAAGACGACCCATATTTATATCTCTATGATAATCCTCTCTTCAATTGTTGCAACAATTGGCGTCCTCAATAATAATGTGGCGGTTATAATAGGGGCCATGGTCATAGCTCCTATGTTGACTCCCAACGTCTCCTTATCATTTGCCACGACCCTTGGAGATCTTCCCATGGCCAGGAGTGCTCTCAAGACTATCGTTATCGGCATCTTCATCGCAGTATCTCTATCTCTCGCTCTGGGCTTCTTGTTGCCAGTTGACCCCTCCTTGCAGGAGATATCATCCAGAACCAGTGTCGGTCTAATGGACATCGTCCTGGCATTGGCTTCCGGGGCAGCAGGAGCTTTGTCGTTTACATCATCTGCGCCCTCTGTGCTTATTGGTGTGGCGGTGGCAGTTGCTCTTATGCCTCCGTTGGTCGTTTTCGGATTGCTGTTAGGAGCAGGCTACTACTCCCTTGCCCTGGGCGCTCTGCTCCTTTTTCTGGCAAATATAATTTCAGTGAATCTGGCTGGAGTTGCCACATTCATCGGTCAGGGAATTGAGCCTCGAAGCTGGTGGGACGCCAAAAAGGCAAAGAGAGTCACGGTCCTGGCTATCGCAGGTTGGGCTTTATTATTGGCATTACTAATAATATTCCTTTTCTACGGAGACTTTCAAATTCTCAAATAATAGATCAAGAGTGAGACGATTCTCTGAGCTTTAAAACGCCAGCCATTTATGCTATCATGTTCAGAAGGATTAAAAGCACTTTGATTATTATAACCTGGACCCTGGCGAATAAATGATAAAGCATCTAAGACTCCCAGAAGATTCGAGATGGATCTACCTGGACCTGCTTTCAATTGTAGTGGGCGCAATCGGAGGAATTGGATCAGTAGCCTTCCGAAAGCTGGTAGAGCTTGCCCATGAATTCTTCTTCGACTTTCTGCTCTTGCAGGCGCCAAGCAGCTATTTTATTGTGCTTTTGCCGGTCCTGGGCGGCTTGATAGTAGGCCCACTGATCTATAAATTGGCCCCGGAGGCCAGTGGTGACGGCATCCCGCATATCATGATCTCCCTGCAGAGGTTCAGTGGCGACATCAGAAAACGGGCTGGTCTTATCCTCATCTGCACCTCAGCTATAACTCTGGGAAGCGGCGGAAGTGCAGGACGGGAGGGGCCTATTTCCTTGATTGGAGCCTCGGCAGGCTCTGCTATAGGCAGAGCCATAAAGCTCTCTGCACGCGATGTAAAAGTGCTCACCTGCTGCGGCGTAGCCGCCGGAATTGCCGGAACCTTCAATGCCCCTATGGGCGGGGCGATATTCAGCATGGAGGTGATCTCCAAGAAACTCACCTCGCTGGACGCCGTCCCGGTTCTTCTGTCTGCTGTGGTGGGAAAAGCCGTGGCATCAGCGCTAATAGATCCTGTACCTGAATTCGTCAATCCCACATTCTACTTTACCACCTTCGATATGATTCTCTGTTTCTTCCTGGGACCTATCTTCGGATTTCTCTCGTTTCTCTGGGTCAAATGCTATTACCTCTTTGAAGATGGATTTCTCCGACTTTCAGTACCCGAATCGCTGAAGCCGGCTCTGGGCGGAATTTTTGCAGGAATTTGCGGTCTATTCTTCTTAGAATACGGCATCATGGGCGTCGGCTACGAAGGCATCAATAACGTCTTCAAGCTGGTATCCGAAGGTCCATCTATCCAGTTGTTATTGCTTTTAGTCTCTCTGGGTCTCCTCAAGGTTCTTGCCACGGCCTCAACAGTGGGATCTGGAGGAAGCGGTGGTGTCTTCGCTCCAACCCTTTATATTGGGGTCATGTTCGGTCTGGCAGCCGGGCTGATAGCAGAGATTGTTGCACCCAATTTAATTGCAAACCCGCTTGATTACGGATTGCTAGGCATGGGGGCCTTTTTTGCCGGAACCGCAGGCGCTCCCCTTACATGCATATTCATGATAACCGAGATGACCGGCAACTACTACGGCCTTCCATCACTCATCGTCTGCTGCATCCTTAGCTATGCCACAGCGCGATTTCTCTTAAAGGGAGGCTCCATCTACACTATCAAGCTGATGAGAAAAGGCATCTTCCAGGATCTTCCTCAGCCGGTGCTTTCCGAGGTCTCTGTGGCCGAGGCCATGCAAACGCAGGTGGTCACAGTGAGCCCCGACACCAGAATTTCAGATGTGAGAGATGACATCTACCGCTACAACTACACAGGCTTTCCAGTGGTACACGAAGGAAATCTGGTGGGGATGATAACCTTCGACGATATAAGGAAGATCCCCCTGGAAAAACAAGACGCAATGGCAGTAAAGGAATTGGCTCTTAGACCGCCCATAACCATCAATCCACATCATTCAGCCAAGTCTGCGATGGACATCATGTATGAGAACAACATCGGTCGGCTGGCGGTAGTTGAAAAAGGCAGCTCGCAAAAGTTGATAGGAATAGTCACCAGGACGGATGTGATCCGCTCTTATGAAAGAGAGACTAAAAAGAGCCAGGGAGAAGCATTACGCATGCAGATAAGATAGCATGAATTCAATCGCAGATCAGTACTCAAATCCATTTCTGACAATGCCTGTTTTCACCCGGATAATCCGATTTTGCTGACTGCTCATCCCTCTCCACCTCTGACTCTATCAGCACGCTTCAGACTCGGCAGAAATTGAAGAGCCCGGAATCATTCGGACCCAAACGCTCGATAAATGCCGCTGCTCAATTTTTACAAAGGTTTTTTGGCCTGGCAGGACATATGCTAAGTGATATGAACCCAAGCCTTGCCATCTATCGGGGCATGAGGCGTGCCAGCATCGATTTCGTCACTTCTGTGCCCTGCGTCAATCTGCAGGAGCTGCTGACTCTGATTAGTGTTGACAAGGATATTATCCATCTTCCTGTCACCAGGGAGGAGGAGGGGGTGGGCATCTGCGCAGGAGCGTGGATGGGCGGTCGGAGTCCTGCTATTCTCATGCAAAACTCGGGCCTAGGAAATAGCATCAATGCATTGGCCTCTCTTGATCTGCTATAC
>JBFYLF010000030.1:0-10206 GCA_041305505.1 Methanothrix sp.
GCTCTGGCTGCGGACCTATGCAGGGCCGGCAGCGTGCCTGAGATGATGGCTGAGATCGAGATCGCAGCGGAGATGATCAGGTCCTCCCGGCCCACGGCCATCAACCTCTCCTGGGGGGTGGACAGGGTCATGAGGGCAGCAACTCGCGCTGAGACGACCGAGGAGATAAGAGAGCTGTCACTTGCCGAGGCGGAGGAGATAGCATCAGAGGACATTCGCATCAACAAGCTTCTGGGAAAGATCGGATCCCGGCTTCTCAAGGATGGAGATAATGTTCTCACACACTGCAATGCCGGAAGGCTCGCCTGCGTCGGCTGGGGCACTGCTCTGGGCGTCGTCCGCTCTGCAGCAGCGGAGGGCAAGAGAATCCACGTCTACGCCTGCGAGACCAGGCCGCTTCACCAGGGCTCGCGCCTCACAGCCTGGGAGCTACGCCAGGACGGCATACCGGTCACGCTCATCTGCGATAGCATGTCCGGGAGCCTCATGAGGGCGGGGAGGATAGACAAGGTGATAGTTGGCGCAGACAGGATCACAGGGGATGCAGTCTTCAATAAGATAGGAACCTACAGCCATGCCGTACTGGCCAGGCACCACAATATCCCCTTCTACGTGGCCGCCCCCCTCTCCACATTCGATCCCCGCCACGAGGAGTCTGAGATAGTTGTGGAGGAGAGGGACCCAGAGGAGATATGCAGCCTTAACGGGAAGCGGCTGGCACCGGAGGGCATAGAGGCTTACAATCCGGCCTTTGATGCAACGCCACTGGAGCTGGTGAGCGGGATCATCGCCGAGAAGGGAGTCTTCAGGCCGCCTCTCATGCCGCTGATATAATCTGTCGTTCCTCCTCGAAAGATGTTTTAATCAGCCGGCATAACTTTCCACGCATGAACTTCGATCTGGCTGTCATCGGCGGCCTGGGCTTTTCCATGGACGGTCTGGAGGACGAGGTTGAGACGCCCTATGGCCGGGTCCCCATACTTCGCTCCAGGATCAAAGGCGTCAAGGCCGTCTTCATCTCCCGGCACGGGAAGGGCCATCTCCCGCCCCATAAGGTCAATTACAGGGCTCTGATCTGCGCTGCCAGGAGGGCTGGGGCTGATGCCATCATTTCCACCAACAGCGTCGGCAGCATGGCCGGCCACGCTCCAGGCAGCATCTTTCTCCCAACAGACTTCGTTGAGTTCACAAGCTGCCGCCCTAACACGTTCTTTGAGGATAGAGCCGTCCACGTGGACATGAGCCAGCCCTACTGCCCGACCCTCCGCTCCGCTCTTGCGAAGGCGGCCAGCGATCTCGGCAGGCCGGCTGCAGAAGGAGTCTATGTCTGCGCCCAGGGCCCCCACCTGGAGTCGCCCGCCCAGATCAGGATGATGCGAGAGTTCGGGGACGTTGTTGGAATGACAGGCTATCCCGAGGTCGTGCTGGCAAGAGAGGCAAAAATGTGTTATGCTTCCTTATGCGTCGTCACAAACCCTGCAGCCGGAATGGCTGAAGGAGAGAGCCTCACTCTCGCAGGAATCTCGGATATCATGAGGGTGGCTCATGATGCCGTTTTACAGATAATCCAGCATGCCGCTCAAACGATAGAGAGCGAGAGATCCTGCCGCTGCCGCCATAGCCTGGATGATGCAAAGATCTAGCCACCCCAGGATGCTGGAAACACTAAAAAGACAGGCCCGGGCCGCAAGGAAAAGAGAAGCGAGAAGGCAGCATTCCCCCATGCCTTCTCCCTACTTACTTTAATTTCGATCAGCTCATATGGCAGAAAGGATTGAGTTGAAGTCAATGAAAATGCCCGTCATCCTATCTGCTTCGAAATATCCGTAAACCGGATAATTACCGACGCCTGGGCTGATATGTATGCTGCTTCCGCTATCGCTTGCGATGATCAGGCCACTCGTCACATTCAGAAATCCTATGAACCTGTAGCTTATGGGGCAGGCCTGCACACTCTCCGTCCCGAAATCCTCGGCCACCCCACTATCAGAGGAGAATGGCTCTCCGCCCACCCATGGATCTCCAATGCCCTTGTTGAAGAGTTCCATTGCAGCCGATTCTGCCGTACGGTTCTCAACCTGGGCCACGCCAAGTGGAGACGATGCCAGCAGCATAGCTGCCGCCAGAAAGACCAGTATTGCCTTTTTAAATCCCTGCATATGATCCTACCTTCTTTGCACGCTCTTTCGAAAGATTGTCTGCAAATTAAATTATAGGCAGTAATTTCTTCATTCTATATTATATTGCTTTCCCTGCATTTATGTGATGATCATAGTCGAAGCTAAAGGAGGAACAAAAGGACCCTCATCCAGGATCGTTGAGAAACATTTATCTTTCGGCGGAGAAATTGTCGACCATATTGTTCCATTACGGTTTACAATATGCAAGTGGGACTGAAGGTCATATGAATCAATCAGCATTGATCATAGTGGTTTACATGCTGGCCATGCTGGCCATAGGAGCCTATGGAAGGAGAATCGGGGGCCTTGAGGAATTTCATCTTGCAGGCAGGAGGCTGAAGACACTCCTGCTCGCAGGCACATTCTGCGCCACAATCATCGGGGCCTCATCTACACTTGGCATGGCTGGCCTCGGATTTCGAATCGGTCTTCCCGGTGCCTGGTGGATGCTCTCTGGGACAATAGGGATGCTTGTCCTATCTCTCTTCTTCGCTGAGAAGATTCGCTCAAAGGGAAATTTCACACTTCCCGAGCTTCTCGGCTCCTTTTATGGCAATAGAGTCAGAACAGCCGCTGCAGTCCTGATCGCCGTATCCTGGATCGGAGTGATAGCCGTCCAGATCACAGCTTCTGGCAAGGTCCTGGCAGCCATCTTCGGAGGAGACGGAATGATCTATATGATCGCTTGTAGCATAGTATTCGTGCTCTATACGGCTCATGGTGGCCAGAGCTCAGTTGTGAGAACAGATCTCTTCCAGCTTCTGATAATTATAACGGGAATGCTCGCTCTGCTTTTGGCTGCCCTTGTCAAAGCCGGCCCCACTCCTCTGCTTGATCAGAGCTTTCCGTTTTCCCCTCAGATGGGCGCATGGGACGTGATGTCAATGATAGTCGTCGTGGGCTCGGCCTACTTGGTCGGCCCTGACATGTACTCCCGGCTGCTCTCGGCCCATGGCCCAAGAGAAGCCAGGAGGGCGGCTCTTCTGGCTGCAATGATCCTCATACCACTCGCTCTGATCATCACAAGCCTCGGCATTTTTTCAAGGTCGCTTTATCCCGCCACGGCGCCGGAGGATGCAATCCTCTCGCTTCTTTCCGGCCTTCTCTCACCACCGGCAGCAGGACTTGTGGCTGCCGCGCTTCTGGCGGCCTTCATGTCGTCATCAGACACCAGCCTCATGACAGTCACATCCATCATCACATTCGATGTCTACAGAAAGATCAAGCCAGAGGCGACCCCCAAGCATCTGCTGAAGTTCTCCAGGATGGTCGCTCTTCTGATTGGCGCCTCTGCCCTGCTCCTGGCAGTCTCATCTCCGGGAATCATCAAGACGCTGCTCATAGCCTACACTGTATTCACGGGCGGGCTGCTGGCCCCGACGGTAGCAGGATTCTATAAGGAGAGGCTATGTCTGACATCATCTGGTGCCCTCTTCGCCCTGATTGGAGGCGGAAGCACAGCCCTCTTCTTTGGCCAAAGTCATCCGCTATCGGGGATGATCGTCTCTCTCGCCCTGCTCCTGGCTGTTAGCCGCCTGGAATGGCTGCTGGCAAAGAGGCGATCGCAGCCTGGCGAGCGTTAGCCTTTGAGCAGATCCCTAAATGGTTCCTTCGAAAAATAGGTGCCGAGGACTAGCTGCCCGGTTTATAGCCGCGCGGCTCGTCAAGAATCTCCATAGTTGCGATGGCGTGCTTGAAGACAAGCAACTCGCCCTTTGCAGTCTGGAGCAGGATCTCATATGAGTTGAACGATTCAACTGTCCCAACAACCGGCTGGCCTCCCGAGAGCAGACGAATAACAACCTTCTTTCCCTTGAACTTGGGGATGAACTGCGGCTGCGATTGCTTGACAATGGGCTTTTCATCTTCAGGCATTTCCATCAACTCCAATATTGCAGCCTCTGCTTATTAATCTGCCCCTTAGAGGCTCGCAATCACAAAACTATTATAATATAAATAGCTTTACATATATGAATTATTAATATATGTATTCTCGCCCTCTAACCGAATATCTCCTGCGCAGGACAGTTGCAGACGAACCCATCGAACATGCCAGAGCGGCGCAAAACCTTCCAGGCATCTTTCAGCGAGACCTCATTGACATTTGCATAGCTCTCCTGCAGATAAGGACAGCCCCTGATGCTGCCATCTACCGCCACATGAATCCATCTTCTTCCTGCCATGCAGCCTAGCATCTGCCCCTCGAAGTACGTATTGGCAAACATCCTGGGGCCTCCTGGAGTCGAGTTGATCCTCTTGTAGATCTCGACTATCTTCTCCCGCTCGATGAGAGTCAGCTTCTCATCAGGAGTCCTTGGCATCCCCTCCCAGACTGACAGCTCATGCACACCTAGCTCTGCCGCCAATCGGTATAGGTCGGGAATTCTGTCAACCTCACCTGACTTGATGTGGCAGGACATTGTGACCATCAGCCCGGCATCGAGAGCCATTCTTATGGCCTCCAGTGCCTTGACATGGGCTCCGGGAACGCCCCTGATCCGATCATGCTCCTCCGGGCTTGTGCTGTAGACGCCTATGATCAGATTGTAGAGCCCCGCCTCTCTGAGCTTGACCGCCTTCTCGACTGTCATGTCTAGGCCGGGGGTGAAGAGATTTGCGACAGCCCTCTCAGGATCGATATGCTTTATCAGATCGAATATGTCATCACGAAGCAGCGGATCGCCCTCTGTGAAAGTGACGATGCAGCAGCCGAGATCTAGGGCCTGGTCGATCACCCGCTTGATGCCATCAAAGCTCATCTCGCCCTCTCCATCTCTGATCAGGCAGTGCTCGCACTTCGCCCCGCAGCTTCTTGTGACCTCGATCGAGACTGTTGACGGGACATGCCTTCCGATCGCAGAGCGTGCCTCATTGGCCACAAGCCTCTTGAAGGGGCCGCTGGGAATTGGCGGCAGCCAGGTGCTTACTACCAGATCCTTTAGCCTGACCTGCGCCGGCTTCTCCTCTTCAAGCCTCCGATTCATCATATTCAAGGCCGGCTGGACCAGATTTGCCAGAGCCCCAGTAGCCTGCAATGCTCGCCGATCCCTATCAAAATCCACGCACAAGGCGGCCGTCCTCAGAAGCATGGTCATCGTTAAATCTTTTTTTCCTGGCAGTTATAGAGTTATCGCTGGTATGAAGAGATAAGGTTAAATCGAGCCTGTCTCCTGTACGAACGCGGTGAAGCTGAAGTGTCTGAAGTTGTTCTGGCCTACTCCGGTGGCCTGGATACATCTGTTTGCATTCCGCTCTTAAGGGAGCGCTATGGATTTGACAGGATAGTTACCGTTTTGGTGGACGTCGGCCAGCCCAGGTCGGATATCGAGAGAGGAAACAAGAGGGCCGAGCTTCTGGCGGACGAGCACTTCATGATTGACGCCAGAGAGGAGTTCGTCAGGGACTACATCTTTCCTCTGATCAAAGCCAACGGCTCTTATGAGGGATATGTCCTGGGAACAGCCATAGCCAGGCCGCTCATAGCCAAAAAGGCTGCCGAGATAGCTGAAAAGAAGGGCATCAAGAACCTGGCTCATGGGTGCACAGGCCGGGGCAACGATCAGCTCCGCTTCGAGGCCATCTTTCGGGCTACCAACTGCCGGGTGATAGCGCCCATGAGGGAGCTGGACCTCGCCCGTGAATGGGAGATAGATTACGCGCGCGAGCACGGAATCGAGGTTCCAGTCACCCGTGACAAGCCATGGTCCATTGACGAGAACATCTGGTCCCGCTCAATCGAAGGAGGAAAGCTCGAAGATCCCTACTTCGAGCCTCCGGAGGAGATCTACGGCTGGACTCAGAAGCCCGATGCAAGCAAAGCGGCCCAGGTTGTGGAGATCGGCTTTTCCAGGGGCGAGCCGGTCTCATTGGATGCAGCTCCAATGAGTGGCATTGATCTGATAGAGAAGCTCAATCGGATCGGAGGGGAGCACGGCGTGGGCAGAACAGATATGGTAGAGGACAGGGTCCTGGGTCTGAAAGCACGGGAGAACTACGAGCATCCAGCCGCAACCATCATCCTGACTGCTCATAAGGACCTCGAGCGGCTTGTTTTATCCCGCGCCGAGCTTCGCTTCAAGGTCATGGTTGACGAGGCCTGGTCTGAGCTTGCCTATATGGGCCTTGTGGAGGACCCCCTCTACCCGGATCTCATGGCCTTCTTGAACCAGTCCCAGGAGAGGGTCAACGGCTCTGTTCGGATGAAGCTGTACTGCGGGTCAGCCATTTCTGTGGGCCGCAGGTCTCCTGATGCCCTCTACTCTCAGGATATGGTCTCCTTCGACTCTCAGACTCTGAGCCAAAAGGATGCAGAGGGCTTTGCCAAGTATCACGGCTTCCAGGCGAGGCTCCTCAAGAGAAAGGGACTCTAGAGCAATTCGACAGGGCAGGATTTATTTGATAATCCTGCCCAATATATTCGATATGCCCAGAATTGTGATATCGGAGGACGCCAGGTCTGACGATCTGGCGGGGCTTGCTTTGGCTCTAAATGAGATCGTCCGGCTTCCAGTCACCATGCGCAGCAGAGGCAATGCAGGTGTGAGGGTGGAGAGGGGTGTTGTTCTCGATGACAACTACAGCGGGCCGGTGCTCGAAGAGGTCATAAGAACCGGAAAGGCCATTCGCACAACGCCAAGCAGTGGAGCCTACCGAGGGGTGCCTGTCTCAGTCGCACCGATATTTGCAGGAGGCGAGGCAATAGCTGCTCTAGGAGTTGTGGATGCTGCCGGGACGATGGATATTCCTGAGGTTTTCGGGGCCTATGGTGATGTGATAAAACAGGTTCAAGGCGGAGCCGCAGAGAAGAAATGAATATCCGAAGAGCAGAGATGCGGGACCTATCCCAGATTGTCCAGATCGAGGGTCTCTGCTTTCCGGAGGAGTCGGCCTTTCCCCCAAAGATGTTCGCCTACCTCATACAGTATGCCGTATCCCTGGTAGCCTGCAGGCCTGAGAAGAAGGTCCTGGGCTTCGTCATGGGGTACACCAGCGGAAAGGCCGGAGCTGTTTATACCCTGGATGTCCATCCCGATTACCGCAGGATGGGAATAGGCAGCAGCCTCATCTCAGATCTCGAAGAAGAGCTTCTGCGGCTCGGAGCCGAGAGCATCCGGCTGGAGGCTGCTATAGAGACGCCCGAAGCGATAGACCTCTATCGGAAGGCCGGCTACCGTGAAAGGGAGATCGTCAGGAACTATTATGGCGCCGGAAAGCATGCTCTGAGGATGCATAAGGCCCTGACTGCTGAAGGGGCCAGGAGCTGAACGCAGGGCGGGCACAAGGGAGAAAAGCCTTAGAACCTATCGGAAAGGATGTATTCTTATGCTCAACGATAAAGGCCGGATGAGATGCGGCGATATGGAGGCAGATCTCTCTGCCAGAGTGGACGCAATCATAGATGATTTTATGACAGCAGTCGATGCTTTGGTCGATGAGAGGCATCTGCAAAGGGGAATTGCCAGAAGCCAGCTTCCATCCAGCATGGTCGCCATACTGGACAAGGAGAGCCTGACCATAATTGGCCAGTTTCGTCAGGAGAACAGGACTGCAAGCTATTTTCAAAGACAGGATCTCGCCTTGACACTCCAGCAGGCAGGCAAAAGCGCTGGTTGGGAGTTCGGATTCGAGGATCCATTTATTATCCAGATTCCGGCGGCATTGATTGAGCAGAGTGGGGTGGAGCGGAAAGCTGCAATGAAGAGCATAGCCTCAAGGCACATAGACTCTGAGTATCAGAGGCTTGAGGAGAGGCTCAGCCTTATGCGAAGCCGCCCGATATTCGGGGGCCTAGGCGAGCCAGTGATGGCGAGGAGCCTTCTGCTGCTCCTCCCGAGGGACGGCGGACCGACGGAATCGGAGAAAGCCGTCCTCTCAGCCGTATCTGTAAGCGGCCTGCCCTACGAAGTGGCCCCAGACATTCGCAGCGGAAGAGCAGCAGTCAAGGAGCTGTGGCGCTCCATCAACCGCGCCGCCTTGGTCATGGGAGATCTCACGCAGGCTGATCCGGCTGTTATGTATTCCCTCGGCATCGCCCATACTCTTGGAAAAGAGACGGTCCTGATTTATCCGCAAGGCTCAAAATATCTGAGGGACATTCCCAAGACATACCATATAGAGTATGAGGAGAGCGAAGCAGGAATATCTAAGCTGGAAGAGGAGATCGGACGGACGCTGGTCAGAGTTCTCGCCCCGATTGCCTAAAATTGAAGCGGGCATCCAAGGTTGCAGGACTGATTTGCGCAGGTCCACTCGGGCCTATAATGTTATATACGTCCTGCAGTTATACGAAGCTCCGACTCCATAGTTAGGTCTCCTAGCTTTATTTGACCCAGGAGGGGAAAAGAGGTTGAAAAGGATAAGGTTGGCAATCGCGGGCTTGGGAAACTGCGCCAGTTCCCTGATTCAGGGGATAGAATACTACAAACATGCTGATAAGAAGGATTGCATAGGACTTATGCATTATGATATCTGCGGTTATAGAGCTGGCGATATCGATGTTGTGGCGGCCTTCGACATAGATTCGCGAAAGGTTGGAAAGGACATAAGCCAGGCCATATTCGCACCACCCAACTGCACAAAGGTCTTTTATCCCGATGTTCCCACAAAGGGCGTCGAGGTCAAGATGGGGCCCGTACTCGACGGCGTCGCCCCTCATATGCACAATTATCCTCCTGAGAAGAGATTCGTAACAGCCGACGCCCCTCCATGTGATGTCAGAGAGGAGCTGATATCCTCCGGAGCAGACGTTCTTGTGAACTATATGCCAGTGGGCTCCGAGGAGGCCACACGCTTTTATGCCAGGGCGGCGCTTGATGCGGGAGTGGGATTCGTAAACTGCATGCCGGTGTTCATAGCGTCCAATCCGGAGTGGGCCAGGAAATTCCAGGAGGCAGGGGTTCCAATTGTAGGTGACGATATAAAGTCCCAGATTGGTGCCACTATTGTTCATAGGGCCTTAACCCAGCTCTTCAAGGACAGGGCATGCGTAATCGATCGGACATATCAGCTAAACATCGGCGGCAACACGGATTTCCTGAACATGCTCAACCGCGAGAGGCTAAAATCCAAGAAGATATCCAAGACCGAGGCTGTCCAGTCCATCCTCGATATACCGCTTTGCGAGGATGATATACACATAGGCCCTTCGGATTATGTCCCCTGGCAGAAGGACAATAAGGTCTGCTTCCTGAGAATGGAGGGCAGGATCTTCGGTGATGTGCCAATCAACCTCGAGCTGCGGCTATCCGTCGAGGATTCGCCCAACAGCGGCGGAAGCGCAATCGATGCCATCAGGATCTGCAAGCTCGCCAAAGATCGAAAGATCGGCGGCCCCCTGCTGGCCATATCAGCCTAC
Organism: Methanothrix sp.; assembly: GCA_041305505.1. GTDB lineage: Archaea > Halobacteriota > Methanosarcinia > Methanotrichales > Methanotrichaceae > Methanothrix. The sequence continues at coordinate 9,535 of JBFYLF010000030.1, forward strand.
ACTATGAAGCATCCTCCTGTGCAGTATCCGGATGAGCTGGCCAAGGAGATGGTCGAGAAGTTCATTCTCGGCGAGGGTGCGGATGCACAGAACGCAAAGGTATGCCTTCCAGGGGCTGTGAAGGCAAAATAGATGTTCTTTTCATACTCGGACGCCCGGGCGGTGGAGATGCTGCCGGGCCTCCTGCGCAGGACCCTGGTCAGCGATGAGAAGCTTATGATCTGCCGCTTCGACCTTGAGAAGGGCGTCCGGATCCCCGGACATTCTCATCCCCACGACCAGGCAGGATACGTCGTCTCAGGCAGGGTCCGGGTGGAAGTCGATGGTAAAAGCTGCGATCTGGGGCAGGGAGACAGCTACTCCGCTCCTTCAGGCGCCGTCCACTCTGCTCTGGCCCTGGAGAGATCGGTTGTGGTGGATACATTCAGCCCGCCAAGAGACGACTACCTCTAAAAAGAGACGAAGAAACGCGGGCTGTAGGCTTGGATCACTGACTTCAGACCTCGATATAGTCAGACCTTACGATTGGGCTTTCAAAATACAGATTGATAGGCCCGGCATTTGAGGTGTCTTGATGCCTTCTCCTCTTGCTGCCCGAATCTATGATGAGACTGTTTGCTTCCTGCAAGACTATGGATACATAGATCGTCTGAGCCATCAGCTCCAAAGAGA
>JBFYLF010000031.1:0-16130 GCA_041305505.1 Methanothrix sp.
CCGCATCATCGAGCCACCAGGGCAGCATTTCCTCTACAACAACTACAATCTCCAGCTCATAGGAATGGTTCTGGAGAGGGCCACCGGCCAGAATGTCTCATACTACTTGCAGGAGAAGATCTGGAAGCCCATAGGGATGGAGTTCAACGGCTCCTGGAGCCTGGACAGCCAAAAGTCTGGTTTTGAGCTGATGCAGGCAGGCATCAATGCCAGGGCCATAGATTTTGCTAAGTTCGGCAGGCTATACCTGAAGAACGGAAGCTGGGATGGCAAGCAGGTGATTCCCGCCGCATGGGTGGCTGAATCGACCCAGGAGGATAGATCAATCGACCGTGCAGCCTATTATCCTCAGTGGGTCTTAATGGAAAATGGCTATTACAAGCATTTCTGGTGGGGAAACCACCGCGATGACAGCAGTTATGATTTTTCAGCACAAGGCCATCTGGGACAGTGGATATACGTCTCCCCGCAGGCGGATCTGATCATCGTACGCAATGGAGAAAGAGATCTTCCAAAGGACTGGGAGCCGGCCTTGAACCAGTTTGTCAGCGATATGAGAAGAGGAGCAAAAAGGATGGATGCTGAAGGATAAGGCCAAATTCAGCTCAGGGCCTTTGCCGCGCTCTTCCAGGCCAGGATCTTCTTCTCGGGCAGGCCGGTCTTGGAGGAGAGTGCCTTGGTCTTGGCCACCAGCAGATCCTGAGAGGTGCTGATCCCAGCCGCAGACAGCTTCTCCAGGGTCTTGGGGCCGATGCCTGGAAGCTTCACCAGACCATCGCCCTTTGCCGCGGCCTCTTTCTTTATTTCGCCGATTTGGCAGGCGTTTTCGTCTTCTTCCTGGCCTTTGCTTCTGTCTCTGCCGCTCCGGGGGTCTCGGCTTTCTCCAGGGCCTTTTTGGCCTGCCACTCCAGGAAGTTGCAGTGCGGACAGCCCAGATCCCAGGGCCTTTTGCCCTTGTTGATGATGCGGATGTGATTCATGCCGTGCTTCTCGCAGGTCTTGTCTGTGACCAACACAGTTCCGAACCGAGGAAGAGGAAGGGTGAACCTGCACTCAGGATAGCCTGAACAGCCTATGAATCGCGATCCTCGATGGCCGCGCCGGATGATGAGGTCCGAGTGGCATTTCTCGCAAGATCCCACTATCTTGTCTGTGCGCAGCCCATCCTTAAGCGACTCTCCGATGCCGCCCTGATTTTGGGTCAGCTCGTCGAAGACGGATGTGAGCATTACTCTGGACTTCTCTATGACCTCATCCTCCTTGATCTTCCTCAAAGAGATCTCAGTCATATCATTCTCAAGTGTCTGTGTCATCTCCGGCTTGGTGATGGTGGGAGCATACTTCTCAAGGGTGTCCACCACGGCATAAGCCGTATTTGTGGGCCGCATTGGATTGCCCTGGACATAAGCGCGGGCATAGAGCTTGCTGATGATGTCATGGCGTGTCGACTTGGTTCCCAGCCCCAGCTCATCCATCAGTTTGATCAGCTTTCCCTGGCCAAAGCGGGCAGGGGGCTGGGTCTCCTTGGCCTCGACGCTATGGCCCAGGACTCGCAGCCGCTCGCCCTTGATAAGCTCCGGCAATATATGCTCCTCAGCCTTGCTGTAGGGATAGTAATATCTCCAGCCAGCCTCCACCAGGCGGGCTCCGCTCGCCCTGAAAGGCTCAGGGCCTATGTCCACCTTGAGGCTGGTGGCATCCCAGACACAGGCTTCTGCCAGTGTGGCAAAGAAGCGGCGAACGACAAGCTCATAGATCTTCCATTGGTCATCCTTCAAATCGCTCTTCGTAACAACTTCAGTTGGATAAATGGGCGGGTGGTCCGTTGTGGATCTCTTGCCACGGGTTGGCTGCATCTTGCCCGTGAGAAGCCTTGAGGCCTCCTCTGAAAATGCGCCTTTCAAGAACATTCTGACCAGGGCGGCCAGGTCTATGGATGGAGGATAGACTGTGTTGTCAGTTCGGGGGTAGGAGATGAAACCATTGGTGTAGAGCCATTCGGCTATTCGCATCACATTGGCAGCGGAAAAGCCGATGCCGCTTGCTGCTCCGATGAAGCTCGTTGTATCAAATGGTGCAGGCGGCTTGTCAACCCTGCGTTTGGTTTCAATGGATCTTATGATGCCCTCGGGCCCGAGCCTGGAGATTATCCCATCCACCTCGCCCTTTTCCCAGATGCGCCCTTTGGCATGAGTAACCCGCAGGTCCTTCTCGAGATCGGCAAAGATCTCCCAGTAGGGCCTCGGCACAAATGACTGGATCTCCTTCTCCCTGTCCACGATGAGGGCAAGCGTTGGGGATTGGACGCGCCCCACAGAGAGAAACTCCTTTCCAAGCCGCCCGGATGTGAGGGAGATATATCTCGTCAATGCCGCGCCCCAGACCAGATCTATGATCTGCCTTGCCTCGCCCGATGCAGCCAGGTCGTAGTCCACTGCTTCAGAGGCCTTAAAGGCCTTCAATATCTCGTCCTTGACGATCGCACTGTACCTGACTCGATCTGCTTGAAGACCGGGATTTGTCTCCTGGGCTATCTTCAAAGCCTCAACCCCGATCAACTCTCCCTCCCGATCGTAGTCCGTAGCAATGGTTATGCGGTCGGCATCCTTTCCAAGGGTTTGGAGGGCGGAGACGATCTTCTCCTGGATGGGACGCACAACGATCTCGGCCCGGATCAGCTCTTTGCAGTCAACCTTCTGCCAATTGTTGTATTCCTGAGGATAGTCCACCCCAACGATGTGGCCGGATAGCCCCATTACTACTTTATCATCAAAGCTGAAGGCTTCCACACCAGATATCCTCTGGGAGCGGGGCTTGCCTCCAGCCAGGATCTGGGCGATCCTCTTGGCTGCATCGTGCTTCTCTGCTATTATGAGATGCATTTCCTCCAAGCAAAATATGGCAGTTGATTTAAGTTTTTCTGTGATAAGAGTTCACGCCTGGAAATAGAACATGATTATTTAATAATGTTCGTTTAACGAGAGAGAGTCCCTCCGATATATATCGCCCAATTCTTCAATCCCATCTCGACCTAAAGGGGATGAATTCTTAAAATTGGTTAATATATACAGTAAGAGATTTTTTTGTTAGTTGTTTCATATTGATTGATTATGATAAATTATATAAATCCTTTCTAAAGATCGATACCCATTATCGCGATGGAAAAGACTGGGCCGGTTTTAAATACAAAGGGGATTGTATGAACTCCAAGGGATTAGATGGAAATGCACTATTATAATCATTTTTTAAAATTATTTGTTATAAAAAAAAACAATTTTATTTTATTATCATAGGGTTTACAGATTCTTATAAATTAGAAAGATATAATTCCCTCACGCAAAAACTTTAAGTAGCTATTAAGCAATGGAGAACTCGGCGGGAGATTGTAACGAATTGTGATGATGCTGGGTATGATACCTTTTGATTTAGGCCTTCATATCATCGCTTCAGCATCGCCATCGCTGCAATTTTTGCTGCTAAAAAGGTAAAGGAGGATAAAGAACGTGTCTGACAAGATAGACCTATATAGCGACCGCGGAGTTCTCTTGAAGAGCGACGTCGAGCTGAGCGCCGTCAGCCCTCTCAAGAACGCGGCCATGCAGAGGCTCATTGCCCTTACTAAGCGAACTGTCGCAGTCAATCTGGCCGGCATCGAAGGTGCTCTCAAGACCGGAAAGGTATGCGGAGGCCGCAGACAGATCATGGGACGCTCGCTGAATTACGATGTCATGGCAAATGCCAATGCGATTGCTGATAAAATCAAATCATTGATCCAGGTTAATGCCGGCGACGATACCAATGTTCAGATTCTCGGCGGAGGCAAGCAGCTTCTCGTCCAGATCCCAACCGCCAGGGTAAACGCTGCCTCTGAGTTCGTGGTTGGATTGACCGCTGCCGCATCGGCCACTGTTGAGGCTCTGGTCCAGCAGTTCAAGGTCGGCATCGTAGAGGCTCCAATGGTTCACGCCTCAGTCTGGGGCGAGTACCCACAGACCGTGGGCATGAACGGCGGAAATGTAGCATCTGTTCTTAACATCCCCCAGAATGATGAGGGTCTGGGCTTCGCTCTGAGAAACGTTATGGCCAATCACCTGGCTGTCATCACAAAGAGGAACGCCATGAACGCCGCTGCTCTTGCCTCTATCTATGAGCAGATCGGCGAGATGGAGATGGGCAATGCCATGGGCATATTCGAGCGCCATCAGCTCCTTGGCATGGCATACCAGGGCCTGAACGCCAACAATATGGTCTACAATTGCGTCAAGGCCAACGGCAAGACCGGAACAATCGGCACAGTTGTGCAGAGCACAGTTGCCGCAGCCATTGAGGACAAGGTCATCAAGGCCGGCAAGAAGCTGCCCTCCGGATATGTCATGTACGAGGCCAACGATGTCTCCAAGTGGAATGCCTACTGCGCCGCTGGCGTGCTGGCAGCCACCATGGTCAACTGCGGCTCCCTCAGAGGCGCCCAGGCTGTGTCCTCGACACTGCTGTACTACAACGATATCATTGAGAAAGAAACCGCTCTGCCCGGATGCGACTTCGGCAGGGTAATGGGAACTGCCGTGGGCTTCTCCTTCTTCAGCCACTCCATCTACGGCGGCGGCGGCCCTGGTGTATTCAACGGCAACCACGTGGTAACCAGGCACTCCAGAGGATTTGCCATACCCTGCGTGGCTGCAGCAGTAGCACTCGATGCCGGCACCCAGATGTTCACACCTGAGATGACATCCGGATTGGTCGGTGCCATATACGGCGAGATCAAGGAATTCCGTGAGCCGATTGTATCGGTTGCGGAGGCTGTGTAAAGGCGGAAAAATGGTCACTGCATCAGACACGGAATCGATACAGGTCGAGATACTCCCATATAGATATCTCATGCCTGCTACGGCTCAGAAGCTCCTAAACGAGATCTATAAGAATGGAGGGATAACCAGGATAATGATCCATGGCCCTAACCTCCCCAGATCAGTTCCTTATGGTCCCGGCAGAGGCACCCCAATCGAGGAGAACAGAGATCTCCTCATTGAAGTTGGTGGGCAGGCTTTCGAGCTTAGCGTCAAGGTCGGAAGGATCAGGCTTGAGCTGGAAAGCGAAGAATTCCTGCCAGGCCTCAACGCGGCGTGTGAGCGAGCGCTGCCGTTTTCCTTCCAGATCAAAAAGGGCAAGTTCTTCCACAATCGTCCCACAGTCTCTGATTATGCCAAGTATGGAGATGTGGAAGATAAGAGAATCCTTGGGCTGATCGATCCAAAGGCCAAGAAGAATAGATTGGCCATTCTGTCTGAGGTTGGAGTGACTATTGATGATAAAGAGGAGAGATAAATATGGCATACACACCACAATTTTATCCCGGAAGCACTTCTGTGGGCATCAACAGAAGGAAGCACATGTCCGGCAACCTCGAAAAGATCAGAGACATCCCTGAGGCTGACGTAGTAGCCATTATGGGACACAGGACACTAGGCGAAGCTTACAAGAGCACCCATCCACCCCTTAGAGAGATGGGCGAGCCCGACTGCCCCATAAGGCAGATTGTCGAGCCCACACCAGGCACTGCAGAAGGCGATCGTGTCAGGTACTCACAGTGGACAGATTCCATGTACTTTGCCCCGTCCATCCCCTACTTCAGATCTTATTGGGGAGCCATCAACTGCAAAGGCTGCGACCCAGGCACACTGTCCGGCAGACAGATCATCGAGGCCAGGGAGAGAGATATCGAGAAATATACCAAGACCCAGTATGATACCGAGGTCACAGATGTCGCCCTCTGTTCAATGAGAGGCTGCACTGTGCACGGACACTCCCTGAGGCTGGAAGAGAACGGTATGCAGTTCGATATGCTGGCCAGGACCGAGATGGGTGCCGACGGAAATGTCTATGGCACAAAGGATCAGGTCGGCATCCCATTGGACAAGAAGGTCAACCTGGGCAAGCCCATGTCTGAGGCCGAGGCCAAGAAGAGAACCACCATCTTCAGGTTCGATGGAGTACCCATGAGTGGAACTGTCGGAGCCAGAAAGCCCGATGAGGCCCTCGAGATGACCCATCACATGTGGGAATGCAGAACCAAATGGGGCTACAGGCCGGAGTAAGAGGGGTGATATAAATGGCAGTTAAACACACCAAGAAACTATTCATTAAGGCTCTTAACAAGAAGTTCGGAAAGGATTTCGACCTCGCAGGCCAGAAGGTAAGACTTGGCCCCGAGCAGAACGCCCGCAAGCGGGAGTTCATGGAGTACGCCAAGAAGCTGGAAGGCAAGCGTGGCATGACCGGCTACAACCCCTATGTCCATGCCGGCGGCATACCCATGGGACAGAGGCAGCTCGTGCCCTACAAGCTCTCCTCCACTGAGTATGTGGTAGAGGGCGATGACCTGCACTTCGTCAACAACCCTGCCATGCAGCAGATGTGGGATGATATCAGGAGGACCATCGTGGTCGGCCTGGATATGGCCCATGAGGTGCTGCAGAAGAGGCTCGGCAAAGAGGTCACACCCGAGACCATCAACAACTACCTCGAGATCCTCAACCACGCCATGCCCGGCGCAGCCGTGGTTCAGGAGCACATGGTTGAGACCCACCCCGGCCTGGTAGACGACTGCAACGTCCGCGTCTTCACCGGCGACGATGCCCTGGCAGACGAGATCGACGACCAGTACAAGATCGACATCAACAAGATGTTCCCTGCCGAGCAGGCTGAGGTTCTCAAGGCCGCTATCGGCAAGACCTCCTGGCAGGCCATCCACATCCCAACAATCGTCGTGCGGTCCTGCGACGGCGGCACCACCTCCCGGTGGAGCGCCATGCAGCTATGTATGACATTCATCGACGCCTACAACATGTGCGCCGGTGAGGCCGCTGTGGCCGATCTGGCCTATGCCGCCAAGCACGCTGCCGTTCTGCAGATGTCCGACATGCTGCCAGCCAGGCGCGCCCGCGGACCCAACAACCCCGGCGGTATCTCCTTCGGCTTCATGGCCGACATGGTCCAGACCTCCAGGGTCAAGCCCCAGGATCCAGCATATGTGTCCCTGAACGTGGTCGCCGCAGGCTCCATGTTCTACGATCAGATCTGGCTCGGAAGCTACATGTCCGGCGGTGTCGGATTCACCCAGTACGCCACTGCAGCCTACACCAACGATGTCCTGGATGACTTCTGCTACTACGGCGTGGACTATGCCAACGACAAGTATGGAGGATTCGCCAAGGCACCCGCAGCCATCGATGTCGCAAAGGATTGCGCCACTGAGGTCACACTCTACGGCATTGAGCAGTACGAGGCCTTCCCGACCCTGCTCGAGGATCACTTCGGTGGGTCCCAGAGGGCAGCCGTTCTGGCAGCCGCATCCGGTATCACATCAGCCATCGCCACTGGGCACTCCCAGATCGGCCTGGCCGCCTGGTATCTCTCCATGCTCGTGCACAAGGAAGCCTGGGGAAGACTGGGATTCTTCGGATACGACCTGCAGGATCAGTGCGGTCCAACCAACGTGTTCTCCTACCAGTCCGACGAGGGCAACCCGCTCGAGCTGAGGGGCGCCAACTATCCGAACTACGCCATGAACGTGGGCCACCAGGGCGAGTACGCAGGCATCACCAGCGCTGCACATGCAGGCCGCATGGATGCCTTCGCAGTCAACCCCCTGATCAAGGTCACCTTCGCCAATCCCGGCATGGTATTCGACTGGGCCGATATCCGCGCCTGCTTCGGCAAGGGCGGTTCCCGCGAGTTCCGCGCTGCAGGCGAGAGATCTTTGGTCATGCCCGCCGTGTAGGTCAAGAGACCTACCACCCTTTTCCTTTTTTTGAAAATCCGCGCTTTCAATGCAGCGTAGGCTAGATTTGTTATTATAGCCAGAAAGAAGATCTAATTCTCAAAAATGCAACTCCCCCCAAATCACAAGAATCTTTAATAAGCATCCAAACCCAATTTAAGAAAGGTGAGCATTATGTGTTGTATGGAAGATCCCAAAGGAACCGGACCGGCAGGCATGGGCTTTATGAAGATGATGCAGATGCACGGAGGAGGATCAGGCAGCTTTCCTCTCATCGGAGACAAGTTCCCCCAGATGGACGTCAAGACGACCCACGGCATGATGAAGCTGCCCGATGCTTATGCCGGCAAATGGGTTGTTCTCTTCTCCCATCCTGGCGATTTCACGCCCGTTTGCACAACGGAGTTCGTCTCCTTTGAAAAGAAGAGAACGGAGTTCGAAAAGCTGAACTGCGAGCTGATCGGCCTGTCCATAGATCAGGTCTTCTCTCACATGAAATGGACGGAATGGATAAAGGAGAAGTTGGGGGTGGAGATAAAGTTCCCCATCATCGCTGACGACACCGGCCGGGTCGCCTCCCGCCTTGGAATGCTGCATCCCGGCAAGGGCTCCAATACGGTAAGGGCAGTATTCATCATCGACCCCGAGGCCACCATCAGGATCATTCTCTTCTATCCCCAGGAGATCGGCCGCAATATGGATGAGATCTTAAGAGCCCTGAAGGCCATGCAGACTGCGGATAAGTTCAAGGTGGCCACGCCCGCCAACTGGCCAAACAACGAGCTTATAGGAGACCAGGTCATCATCCCGCCGCCTGCAGACGAGAAGACTGCGGCAACCAGAAAGACGGGAGGAGATATCACCTGCAAAGACTGGTGGTTCTGCCACAAGAAGCTGGGAAAATAAAAGGTCAGGATCATCATGTCCATCGGCCCGGCATAGCCAGGCCGCTGGTCTCTCAATTTTTCCCCCGGTGAATCAAATATACTCCCGGTACTTTCTCAGCAGCTCCATGACCCTTTTCAAGTCCCTTCCCTGGCCTCTTGCCTCTGCCAGGTAGGTGCTGTAAAGCTCATTGGTCATGGCTCTGGGCACCTGCTTGCAGCCATCTCCCTGCAGCATCAGCTCAAAGCATCTCGCCTCGGCTTCAGAGAACTTAAGCGCCTTAAACTCACCATCATGCTCCTGATAGAGCGCGAGATCATCAGCAGGAGCATCGAGCATCTGACTTGCAAGGGGCGTGCCGGGTATTGGCTCGGCTATGCTCACAAAGACATCGTCCAGCATAGCCTCCTCCAGGAAGCTCATGCTCTGCATGAAGTCCTCTCTGGTCTCGCCTGGATATCCCACGATGAAGCTGCCACCCACCTTGACCCCAACACTTCTGGCCAGCTCTACGGCTCTGCGATTGTCCTCAGATGTGACGCCCTTCCTCATGGCCCTGAGAATGGCATCGCTTCCGCTCTCAAGTCCGAAGAACACCCAGCCGATGGTGTAATCCCGCACCGCCTCAAGCACGGCCTCATCCACCAGATCCACCCTCATGTCCGGCACAGATAGGTTCCGCCTGCCCAGGATCTCGGAAAGGGATTGTAGCATCTGAACAAAAGCCTCGCGGTTTATTTGCTTGCCATATCCAAAGAGCGAGCCCGTGCCGCCGCTTATTGCCACCCGTCTGATCCCCAGCCGCTTCATCTCCGCCACCTCAGCGACAATGTTCTCTATGCTGCGGCTCCTGATGGCGCGGCCGAAGAACCTGGGCACCTGGCAGAAGGAGCAGTTTCCCAGACAGCCCCGATGTGTCTCGATATACACATTGGCGCCGCGCACATTCTGCTGGCAGAGATCATCCGGAATCAATGGCATGGGGTGGTCGAGCGAGGAGACCGGCCGAGGGGGCGATTTCTGGATGATCCCTCCATTCCTGTAAGCCGTGCCGGGCAGCCCCTCCGGCCCCTTTTCCACCAGATCGGCCACGATATCTTCCCCTTCGCCGGTGACCACCGCTCTGGCGTTCAGCTCTCCCAGGACCATCTCAGGACATAGGCCCACAGGACCGCCCACATAGACATTCGACTTTGCTGCTACAAACTCCCTGATCTTCGGGTCGAGAAGCTGCATGGTGGAGAAAAGGCTGAGCAGGATGGTATCGGAATTTGATTGCAGCACCCTCGTTATCTTTACCTCATGCCCTCTTTCCTTTAGCACCCCACCCAGGACCAGGGAGCCGTAGGTGTATGTTCCCGGGGATACGATATCGATTTTCATGGCGGATCAGTTCTGGCGGCTTAAAGCTTCTCTAGCGGTATTCTGACCGCTCAAGGTATAAAATCGCTTGGCTATTGCTACTAGCGGCATTCTGATATAAAGGAGGGTGAGCCGGCACATCTCTTTGCGGGAGGGAATCTTTTTTTGCGAACTGTTTGTGCCGGCTGCAAAAATCCAAGTACCGCCCTAGCCCAACCTAAATTGAATTGAGGCTATTTAGAGCTTATACGAATAAATATTTAATGCTTTTGGTTATTATCATATCTCATCACTCAGGATTACATGTTCATTCCAGGCAGAAGAATCGGCCAGGGGAGATGCTACAGCAGAAAAATTAGATCCGGAAAAAGATAATCTGGAGACTTGGAGGAGATTCTTAGTAGACTACATCTTCGATCTTGTTGCCCCTGGGCATCAGAGAATGATCAGGATTGCCGGAGGGATTCATCTCGATCCTCTTTCCCTGGGCTTTGAAGAATTCCATGTGCTTTTTGGCCATATCCAGCTTATCATCCTTCACCGTATGAACCACATAAGCCTCCTGCTTGACCTCATCGTAATAGAGCTGATGTCCCATCCAGCCATTGGCCTTTCTGACCGCCATCCTCTCATCAAACTTCTTTCTCCAGGCCGAAAAGTCTGGTGTACTGTGTCTAACGACTCCTATTCGGATCATAATTCCACTCCATTAGTAATGAAGGTTGTTCTATTTAATAGAGTTTTTCATCGGCAGGGGCACCGGACAGCCGCTGCAAGATGCGGGAGACTATGGCCTCGAAGGCCTCTGATGCGGCCATTCCCTTTCCCTGAAAGGCTATGCCCTGATCGCCAAGCCTTCCTATCTCCGCATCCAGGGGAATGGCGCCCAGGAAAGGAACATTCAATTCTGCTGCTGCCCTCTCTCCGCCACCTGTTTTAAAGACATCTATCCTTCCGCCGCAATGAGGGCAGATCAGAGCGCTCATGTTCTCGATGATCCCCAGCACAGGAACATCCATCATCAAGAACATGTTCACCGCCTTGCGGGAATCTAGCAATGCTACCTCCTGCGGAGTGGTGACGATGACTACTCCATCTATTCCCACAATTAGCTGTGCGATGCTGATGGGCTCATCCCCTGTTCCGGGAGGTAGGTCCACCAGCAAGAAGTCCAGGTCACCCCAGTTGACATCAGTTATGAACTGCTTCAAGGCGGACATCTTCATAGGGCCCCGCCAGACCACTGGCGAGTCGGGGCTCTTTAGTAGCAGGGCCATGGATACCGCCTTGATTCCTCCGGCATCTGCCGGCTCCAGCCCCTCTTCGCTGGCCATGAGCTTCGTGCCCTCAATTCCCAGGAGCTTGGGGATGTTGGGTCCGGTGATATCCGCATCCAGTATGCCCACCTTATAGCCCATCTTCAGCAGGGCTGCGGCCAGGTTCACAGTGACTGTGCTCTTGCCTACACCGCCTTTTCCGCTTCCTATCACGATCTTGTACTTGATCCTCTTCATGCGATCCTGTGTTTCGATCTCTTGGGCTCGAGGATCGTCGCAGCTTCCTTTATCAGCGCAGGAGCTGCATAGGCCGTCGCAGCCCTTATTCTTGGAGTCTTGGGATGGGGGAACGCTCATGTCAACACCAGTGAAAATGCGATCTGCTTTTTGAAAAAGGAGCTTATGGGACCATATATTTAATCATTTCTAATCGATCTCAATTTAATATAAAAAAAATTAAAATTCTAACTTATACTTGGCCCTGCTCTCAGGCCGACAGATCAGCTTCAATCGATTTCTTTAAGGGCTCAAGCCTGGAGACCAGCAGATCCCTTCGAGATTGTAAAAAGGCCAGCTCCTTCTCCATGAGCTGTATGCTCTGCTGGCGGAGCTGCTCTGCCATATCTCCCTGGCTCTCTTCTCCCCGCAAAATGAAGCTTCCTCCCTCGATCCGTAGCCCCATGCCATAGACCAGAGCGGCAGCGATCTTGTGTCTGGCATTCATAAGGTCATTCCACAGGGCTTTGCGGGATATGCCCATATAAAATGCAGCCTCCTCCTGGTCTAGGTCTAGAAGGTCTACCAGACGCACCGCCTCCAACTCTTCGAGATTCAAGGATAGGGCCTCTATCTTGGGGCAGCCCTCCGGCATGAAGCATCGCACTACAGGAACCTCAGATATCCAGCGCCTGCCTCTCCTTCTTCCTCTACAGGGACACATAACAGTAGATACATAGTAACCTTATTTCAATGTTACCCTACAGAAAGCTTCAAATATATTGTCTCATAAGTTACTAATATTCAGCCAGCGCAGATGAGAAAGAATTGCAGCTGGATGGATATTTTCAGAGAGGTGAAAAAATATGCCTTGGGGAGACTGCACAGGACCCTGGTGGATGGGGTCCAGAACCAATAGGGCAGGATATTTCAATCCCTATTGTCGCCGCGCCTATGGCTCCGGCAGGGGTTTCGGCTATGGCCGTGGTTTGGGCTATGCTTATGAGCCTTTTCGCCAGCCCACGCCGGAGGAGGAGCGCAGCTATCTGGAAGCTGTAGCCAGAGATCTGGAACAAGAAATGAATTCGATAAGAGATAGAATTGAGAAGCTGCGGCAGATGGGCTGAAATCAGGCTATGAGCCGCAGCCCAAATTATTATATTTTTATTTAATTATAATAGAGATGAATGCCATTGATGATATTCATAGCCAGCGGCAAGGGCAACACGGGCAAGACCCTGATTGACACCAGCATTGCAGGAATACTCTTCAGACAGGTCTCTTTGCCTCGACCTCCAGGCGCATCATCTGAACATGAGCCTTGCCATGTCCATCCAGCGGATACCTATCAAGGTATCTCTGTGCGACCTCTCGGATGAACTCGTCTCGAAGGCAATCCGGCAGCCTCTCTGTGTATGGCAGCCAGGTGTTCCTGATGATGCCGGTCAGGCCTGCCTGACCCAGGTGGACCATATCCTTGGCCACCAGATCCACTCGCGTGGGACGGAGCCCTGCCCTCATCAGCCAAGGCTCGTACTCCTCCGGCCCGTAGAAGTGGTAGGGAAAGGAGAAGCCTGAAAAGTATCTGCTCCATGCCGGCTCAGCTATGATCTCGCCTGTAATATCGAGTATCTTCTCTGCATTGCCTCTGCCGCCGCACTGCATGAGAAAGCGGCCTCCTGGAACCAGGCCCTGCCGGACGCCTCTTAAGACAGGCAGCTGATCTTCTATCCAGTGCAGGCAGGCAAAGGAGACGATGAGATCGAATTCTTCTTTAAATCCTAGATGAGAAGCATCTCCCACCTGAAAAAAGATGCGTGAATTGCCAGAATGCTCTTTTGCAGCAAAGCCGATCATATCAGAGGAGAGGTCTATTCCCAGAACTCTGCCCCGAGGGACAAGGGAGGCCAGGTGCGCTGTGATCCTCCCATCGCCGCATCCTATATCGAGGATCCTCTCTTCGCCCGTCAGATTCAACCTTTCTATCAGGGCCATGGCCCAGTTGTACTGGGCAGATGAGCTCATCTGGTAGTCGGCTGGGTCCCACTTGTGCATCAGGCGCTCTCTTCCTCGCTCTTTATCTGCACATGCGTCTCCTTCTTCTTCGAGAGGCCCTCGATGATCTTGGGCACTGCTCCTGCCACCTGCTCGACCAGGGTATGCCCGGACTCCTTCAGCCTCTCCACACGTACGCCCTGCTCGTCTATTATTATCACTGCGACGGGCTTCATTCCCAGGCCTCCCCCGCCGCCTCCGCCTGCCTGCTTATTATCCTTTCCGGGGCCCGATGCAGCACCAAAGCCCATGCCCACGCTCATGAGAGGAATGACAGTTCTGCCCTCAACAGTTACGGGCTCGCCCACAGCCGTTCTTGCTGAGAGGGCCTTTTCCATCTCACCGGTTATGGTCTTGAGAACCTCGGTCAGCTCTTTCATCCAATCATTTTCTGCCGTTTCAGCCATAGATCTCACACTCCCGTCAATAATAGGGGGGACTGGAAGAAAAAGCTTTCTTCTTCTCCTTGAACTTTATGAGAGCTGTGAGAAGGTCATTGTAGGGCGTGCACAGTCCATGATCCCGTGCATAAGTGGAGATGGCCCCATTGAGGGCGTCTATCTCGGTCTTCCTGCCCAACAGAATATCCTGAAGCATGCTGGCCCGGTGGTCAGCCGTGGGCGGAAGCTGCCTCTCAATCAGATAATGGTAGTAGTCCTCTGCATCTTTGTAGGGGACCTTCACCCCTCTTGCCCTGATCACCAGAAAGATCTCCTCGATTACCTTTCTTATGATCGCCCTGGTCTCTTCATTCTCCCCCAGCCTTCCATAAGGCACCTCGAGAAGAGCTCCGAGGGGATTGAGGGAGCTGTTGTATAGAACCTTGCCCCAGATGGCAGCCCAGATCTCATCTCTGTCCACAATATGGCAGGGTATGCCCGAGCGGGAGAGATCCTTTTGCACGGCCTCAAGGAGTGGGCGGCAGACTGGCAGGAATGGCTCTCCGAGCAGGACATCGTCTGCGTTGACTGTGACCCTTGCCCGCCCGCTCTCTGTTATTTCGGCTCCGAATATGACCCTCGCTCCTGCAGTGCGACTCTCGCCCACATGCTCGGCTACAGTCTCCCAGTTGTTAAGGCCGTTTTGCATTGAGATCATGATTCCGCCCTCTTCAAGGAGAGGAGCTGCCTGGGACGCCGAATCTTCTGTGTCCTTTGATTTTACGCACAAGAGGATCACAGAGAAACGCTCTTCGGAATTGCTGGAGAGTGTCCGAATCTCTTCAGCCGGGACATAGTGCTCTCCCCATATCCCATCAATTCTAAGGCCCCTTTCCAAAAGTGCCCGGAAGTGCTCGCCCCTTCCAGCCACTGTCACAGAGCAGCCGATCTTGTGCAAAAATCCTGCCAGAACGCTGCCTATGGCTCCTGCTCCGTAGATGAGGTATCTCGGGCTCAAAAGCTTGGGCGTCATGGCCGAAGGCTTGATTCCTGTTCTTTAAGAGTCTTTCGAAAAGCTTCAGGCTTGCCGTCGCTCTCCAATAGACTATCCGCATTTTGCTGGCCTGACGATGAGATGCTTGGGATTTGTTCAAGATTCGAATTGACCAATTCTTTAATGAGAGCGGCGAAGGATGCCCCATCCATGAGAATTCACTGCTTTCAGCATGTCCCATTCGAGGACCCTGCAAACATAGAGGGCTGGGCCAGGCCCCGTGGCCATGATCTGAGCCGAACGCTGCTGTTCTCGGAGGAGGAATTTCCCGACCTGTCCAGTTTTGACTGGCTTATTATCATGGGCGGGCCGATGAACATCTATGAGCATGAGAGATATCCCTGGCTTGTGAGGGAGAAGGAGTTCATCTCCCGGGCGATAGCCGGGGGAAAGGTCGTCCTTGGGATATGTCTGGGAGCCCAGCTCATATCTGATGTCCTCGGGGGCAAGGTTACAAGAAACAGATACAGGGAGATCGGCTGGTTTCCTGTCAGGCTGACTGAGGAGGGAAGAGCGTCATCCATCTTTTCAGCGCTGCCGGAAAGGTTTACGGCCCTTCACTGGCACGGCGACACCTTCTCTATCCCCCCAGGCGCTCTGCGGCTCGCAGAGAGCGATGCCTGCGCCAATCAGGCTTTCATCTCTGGCCGATCTGTCGGACTGCAATTTCATCTGGAGTCCTCCAAGGAGAGCGTCGAACGTCTCCTGGAAAACTGTGGCGATGAGCTGACAGAGGGGCCGTATATCCAAGGGCGAGAGGATCTGGCCCCCCTGGAGCATTATGCAGGGATCAGGGAATTGATGGAGAAGCTCCTGGATCGGATGGAGGAAGATCTGGGCTGAATAGAGCTTGTCCTCCTCTTCTTTGCTTTTCAAGAGGGGGCGAGATCAAGACGGTCCGGCTGGCGAAGACCGAAGACGAAAGGTTCTTATCTGCAAAAAAACCTCTAAGCCATCAGAGGAGGGCACGAGATGCAGTTTGCAGAGTGGACTTATCCCTTGAGGAAGTTTGATGACATATATTATGCGATTGAGCGGATCGTTTACGGCAAGGGTGAGCTGAAGGGCTTCACGGCAGAAGACATTTACAATAACCTGAGGGATAAGCGCTTCTTCCAGGA